>JBKPNX010000034.1:0-46425 GCA_046732855.1 Pseudomonadota bacterium | reverse complement strand
GGCGGGCTGCCAAAAAGTTAGAAACCGACACCCATGAAGGAGTAAGGACGATGTCATCGCACGGGATTGAGTCTTGCCATAGGCCTGGTTCAGGCGGCCTCGGCTGCTGCCTTTGCCGTGGCCACCCAACCGACGCGGCTGATCTACCAATCCGGGAGAGCACCATGCCGACGTTCTCGCGTCGGCACGTCGTCGGGGCGGCGCTCGGCGGGTCCTTAACGGCCATGATCTCGGGCGTCGGGACCGAGCTGGTGGCGACGAGGGCGGCTTCGGCGCAAAGCACACTGAGCCCGGATGACGCCTTGAAAACCCTAATGGACGGCAACCAGCGCTTCGTCGAGAGACGCTTGACTTCCTTTCAGGAGGACATCGATATCCTGATGCAGCATACCGAGGAGAAGCAGGAGCCCTTCGCCTCCGTGCTCGCCTGCGCCGACTCCCGTGTGCCGGTCGAGATCGTCTTCGACCAGAGTATCGGCCACGTCTTCGTCAACCGCGTCGCCGGCAACATTGCGACCTCGGAGATCATTGCCAGCATCGAATATGGCGCCGCCGTTCTCGGCACCAGCCTGTTCATGGTGCTGGGCCACGGCAATTGCGGCGCGATCAAGGCCACGATCGCCGCCAAAGCGGTGCCGGGACAGATCAGCTCGCTCTACAGCTATCTACGGCCGGCGGTGAACCAGGCGAATGGCGATCTCGACGCGGCGATCGCGGCCAACGCGCGGATCCAGGCCCAGCTCCTCCGGGAATCCTCGACAGTCGTCGCGGGCCTGGTGAAGGACGGCAAGATCAAAGTCGTGGCCGCCGTCTACGACCTTGCCAGCGGCGAGGTGAACCTGCTGGACTGACGCGAAAGCCCCGGCACATCGCCCCGCAAACGGTTTTGGGAGGCTCGTAACACACGAGGAGTGCACGGGCGGGGTGCCCACCGGGTGGGGGCTCCGCAAAAGCTTTCGAGCTCCCTGCCAACTTCATTTCTCTACGGGGAGGCGCGGACGAGCCTCGAAGCCCCAGGCTAGAGTCGAGAGAAGAGCAGCCCAGCGGCTTGGCCAATGAACGCCTAGTGCGCCGCCGTTCCCAGCGAACGCGGGTCGCCAGATCCTGTCGCAGTAGCCATAGTCCCTTATGGGGCAGCTGCGGGTTTGCGTCCCGCCCGATCTTGGTGTCGCATTTTTGGAAATCAGGAAATGCCGTCATTGGTGGCTCTGATCGTGGTGCTCGTCGCCACCCTGGTATCCGCACCACCTGCAGGATCGCATGAGTGGTATGTGGGGCTGCGGTCGCCGAGCGGTATGCCTTGCTGCAACGAGCGCGACTGCCACCCCGTGGCGTCCCGCATCAACCACGACACGGGGCACGAAGAGATCCAGGCGAACGGGGCGTGGTACACGGTCGAGTACGGCAAGGTGCTGTCCTTCCCGTCGCCCGATGGGGGCTACCATGCCTGCTGGGGTAACGCGGCGGGACCACCTAACTTTCGCTGTATCATCCTGCCCGGCCGTTCATAGGAACGGCGGGAGTATCCCCTCAGAGGCCGAGGTCGCACAACGAGGGATGGCCGTCGGGGCGGCGGCCGAGCGGCCAGTGGTATTTGCGCTTACTCTCCTGGATCGGAAGATCGTTGATGCTGGCGATGCGCAGGCGCATCAGGCCGTGCTCGTCGAACTCCTAGTTCTCGTTGCCGTAGCTGCGAAACCAATTGCCGCTGTCGTCGTGCCACTCATAGGCGAAGCGCACGGCGATGCGGTTGTCGTGAAATGCCCAGACTTCCTTGATCAGACGGTAGTCGAGCTCACGGTCCCATTTGCGCCTCAAGAACGCCTCGATAGCGGCGCGACCCTCGAAAAACTCGGCGCGGTTCCGCCAGCGACTGTCAGTCGTGTAGGCAAGCGCGACACGCGCCGGATCGCGCGTGTTCCACGCGTCCTCGGCCAAGCGCGCCTTCTGGGCGGCGGTGTCGGCGGTGAACGGGGGAAGCGGCGGACGGCTCGTCGTGCTCATGGCTGTGGTCCTCGATTGCGGTGAGCGATTCGACCGCCCGCGCGATGTCCGCCCGCCGGCGGTGTCTGAACTCGGGAATTAGCCCGCCTTCACGTTGACGACGGGGAAAATCGATGTCGGGCCCGGCGACCACATTGATGTAGTTGGTCCGGATATTGAGCGCTGCGAACAACCGTTCTCGCCACCTCTGGGGCCGTCTAGAAGTCGATCCCGATCTCGCCGCCGACCACCGCCGCGTCGGGCTCGTCGTCGCTGCCGTTTGGCCGGAAGACCCACTGGAAGTCGGGCGTGACGTAGAGCCACGGCGCCAGCTGAAAGCGGTGGTTGACCTCGAGAACGGTCTCGAAGCTCTGGTCGGGCAGATCGTCGCTGAATCGGCCGTAGTACACGCCGAGATTGGTCGTATCGTCATCCCGGACCCGGAACAGCCCTTGGTAGACGAGCCCGCCCGCCGCGAAGAACGGCAGGGTATTGACCCTGTCGATCGGCGCAAACGTCAGCGCGACCCAGGGCGTCAAGCCTTGCTCGCTGCCCAGGCCGCCCTCACGGTAGGCCATCTGCTCGAGGAGCACGTACAAGCCGTAGTTGCCCTTGCGCTCGTCTCCCTGATCGCTGAAGGACTCGAACTCGCTGCTGTCGTAATAGCCGCCGATCTTCACGTTGCCCGGCAGCCCGGTATCACCAGCCTCGTGGCCGTGGCGGTAACCCGCTTCTGCAATCGCGAGCACACCGTCCTCGGGATTGAGTACGAAGTCGACGCCGTTTTGGTCGTCGTCGCCGACCTTCGGGTCGGCATTGTACACGCCTGCCGCCAGCCGCACCCGCTCGCTGGGCTCGACGATCGCCCGCAAGCCCCAGGACGCGACCGGACCGGTGGAGAACGACGGCGCGTTGAGGGGCAGGCTGAAGGGGTTGCCGTTGACCCCGGCGCTCACGTAATTCTCAAAGAGATCGGATGTGGCGAAATCTTCTTCGGTGCTGAGACGACCGATCGCCAGGCTCAGCCTCTCCTCGAGCAGGTCCTGCTTTAAGTACATTTGCGCCAGCCGGACCGACTGTCCTTCGAAGACCTGGGAGACTGTAAACAAGTTGCCGATCTTGCTCTCGGAGAGATCTCGACCGGACGCCCAGGACGCGGCGATGAAGACGCCCGAGCCCTTGAGGCCGAGCAGTCTCTCCAGGTCGAACTCGAGCGAGGCTTCGAGATCGCCCGCGTAGGCGAAGCCCTGCCTGGCTCCGCCGATCGGATTGGCCAGGAGATCGGTCGTGTAGCTGGCTTGCGGCGTGACCCCCGCCTCGACCAGCCGTTGGCGCGCTCCACCCCAATTGCCGGTCGCAGTTTCCTGCTCGAACAACGACCAGTCCTGCGCCTGGGCATCCGGCGGCTCAAGCAGCAGCACTGCGGCCGCAGCGACCGCACAGCGGTTCATTCTGGCGCCGGCTCGCCCGATCTTCACGCCTAGAGCCTCAGCCCCGAGCTCCATCGACGCGGCTGGTCATGAGACTGCAGTGCGCAAAGCGCTCGCCCTTCGTAGCCGTGTCGCGCTTGGGAATCGCTCCATCGCTTTCCCCAAGCAGCGCCGGCTTGGTCCCAGCTACCTCGTGGGCCGGTAGACCCACACGGCTGCGCCCTCGCCGCCGCTGGCCCGGACCGCGAGATAGAGGCGATCGCGCTCGGGAACGAACAACGCGGTACGGGCACCGGAGACGGTCGGGATGCGCGCGAGCTCTTGGTAGGTGTCGCCATGCCTCTGGATTACGTCGAGAGAGCCCGCGCCACAGCTGAGATAGAGCTGCTGGCGCTTGGCATCGAAAAAGACGTCGTCGCTGTCACCGCAGACTGCCAGACGTGCCACCGGTGCCCCGGAGGTCATGTCGAATACAGCAAGTAGCGCGGGCTTGCGGTAGACGACCGCGAGCCGTCCGTCGGCCTCGTCGAGCGCCATCGGGAAGTTGGCTCCCGCATCGGCCAAGCCCCACTTCGCTACCTGCCGCCCGGTGGACCGGTCGACGACGGTGATCTGATGCGCGTCCGGCACGTTGACGAAGATCCGCGGCCCGCCATGCTCGAGCTGAAAGGACTCGGGATGGCCGGGCAGGCTGATCTCGGTCGTCGGCTTGCCGGAGGCCGCGTCGATCAGGGCGAGAGCGCCGTCGCCGTAGCCGACCACGACGCGGCCGGCCTCGGGTTCGAGGCGGACATTGTCGGCATCGCCGCCAAGCTCGATCGTGTCGAGCGGCGTGAGTTCGGTGCCCCTGAAGCGGTGGAGCGCTCCATCGCCGCCGTCGGCGACGTAGACCGTGTCGGTCGTGGGATCGTAGGCGACGCCCTGCGGCTCATCGAGCTCGCCGATCCGGCGCAGGAGCTTGCCTGCGGCAAGATCGACCACGCCCAAGCTATTGTTGCCGAGCTCGGCCACGAACAGCCGGTTCCGGGAGGGGTCAATCGCGAGATGATCGATGCGTCCGCTAACCTCGCCGAGAGGGATCTTCTGCTCCAGCACGAGCGCCTGCGCCCCCCCGGCGGCGGACGGCCCTAGTCCTCCGCCCAGGAGCCCCGTGAACATAACAGCCATGACGAGCAGCTCACGACGGCGGTCCAGTCGGTTCATCTTCGCCTCGCGCATTGTGGTCTACGCAGGACCATGCGACGCTTCCTAGAACGGATGGCAGAGAAGCCGACGCGAATTGCCGGCGCCCCCGCTCCGCCGCCCCTCGCCCCTAACTCTTGGTGACGTTCATCTGGTCAAGCGCGGCGCGCAGACCCCGAGCGAGCTTCTGCGCGTCGTCATTGGCCCAGAAGTGCATGAAGAAGAGCCGCGGCTCCTCCTCGAGCATGTGGTTGTGCAGCGCGGTGACCTGGATGCCCCGTTCCTGCAGAACTCTGATCACCGGGTTGACCTCATTTGCCGTCATCACGAAGTCCCCGGTGATAGCGGCCTTCTTGTCACCGGTCGGCTGGAAGTTGATGGCGGTCGCCGTGCCCATGGCGGGCGGGATTTCCATTCCCGCCTGCGTGATTCCTTCGGCGCGTGGAACGGTGAAGCGATAGACACCACCGCTCGCTTTGCCCTGGCGTCCCATGGTCTGGTCGAGATCAGCCGTATCCAGTGACAAGTTCTCCGTCGCCGCCTTCGCGGAGGGCCTAGCGAGCGGCGTCTTACTCATTGCAAGGCCAGCATGCAGGGCCTCGGCGAGCTCAACTGCATCACCCTCGGCACCGACATGCATGAACAGGATGTCCGGCTTGAGATTGTCCAAGTGATGGTGCAGGGCCGTGACCTGGATGCCGCTCTTCTCGAGCTTGCTGATGACTGGATTGACTTCGTCCCCCGTTAGCACGAGATCCCCCATCACCATCGTCTCCTCGCCGGCTTTCTTGAAGGCGAGCCAGGAGCCGAGTGCAAAGGCAGCCTTTACCTGTACACCATCGGCTGTAACCTTGAGATCGCTGCGCGGCAGGCTGACCTTGTAGACGTCACCGGGTTCGATGGAGCCGGGGACGCCTAGCGCCTTTTCGATTCCCTGCCAGTCAGTCTCGTCGGCGAGCGCTGGGCTCGCGAGACCGACCGCGAACACTACGAAAGTCAGGCGAATGGGCTTTCGCATGGCTGTCCTCCTGCACCGGTTGGATTGCGATGCTTTTACCGCGCCTGCGACTGATCGGCGGGTGCTGCGGCCGAACGCCGGCAAGCATCGGTAGTTCCTGCGCGTCACGGCCATGTGACGACCCACGCCCGCTCCCAGGTCGGCCTCAGCCGTGCTCCGGGCGCCCGGCGCCGGAGACCGGCGTGAATGAGGGCGGATCGCTTGCCGGAAAGCTCTCCTCCGACGCCTCGTTGACCTGGGCGTCGGCGGGCGGCGGGGCCTGGGCCTGCGGAGGCCAGCCGTGGGTCTCGTCCCGTGCCTCCTTCAGCCAGGCGTAGAGCGCGTCGTACACGACCATGCCGTGACGAAGCATCTCGTGGTCGTCCTTGAACAGGGCCGACAGGCCGAGCGAGAGCGCAAGCAGCCCGGCCGCCTGCGGCGCCAGATCGAGTCGGCGGGTATCGGCGCCGCGAACGATCACCGCGAGGTCCTTCAGCTCAGGCTCGTCCAGCCCGTACTTGCGCAGAAAGGCGTCGAAGCTGCACAGCTCGCCGACATGGGACAGCTCGACGTCCGGCACGTCGTATGGAATCGCGCCGGTCTCGTGCGCGACCTTCAGCACCCGATCGCTCGGCACGTACAGAAATTCCGGCTGCTGATCGATGAACCGCGCGATCAGCCAGGGGCAGGCGATGCGGTCGATCTTCGGACGTTCGCGCGTGACCCACTTCATCGCCTGTTTCCTCCGTTTGCATCAGCGACCGCCAGCGCCACGCCTGTCAAACTTCGATGCTGCAGCCAGCAGCCCCGAGACCGCGCGCCCGCAGATGGTCCGTCACTCCCCACTCTGCATACGATAACGACCACCGGCCGGTCCCAGTTCAGCTCGACGACCGATCGGTCGACGTCCTCACGATCTCGGCAGACGGCGCCGGTATCAGTGACCGCCAGCCATCTGATTCGTCTCTGCCGTACCGCACGCAGTGCTCGATCTCGCGGCGGCGCATGCCGATATCCTTGAGCCGGCAATCATCCATCGCCGTAAGCTGCCGCATGTCCCGGCGGATGCGCAGCTCATCGGCGATCGCTGCGATGAGCCGCAGTCGGATATCGAGCAAGGCAATCCTCATCCGCTCGGTGCTGAGAGCCTTCGCGAGGGCGCAAGTCAGAGTTCGCTCCACGCCGGCCTCCACCCCAAGGATCATGCCCTGTCTAAGATATGATCGTTGCAATGTCAATATCTCCATGATACATATGTATCATGGAAACACGAAGATCCCCAACGTCAGCGTCGTCGTGGCTGCTGCTGATCCATCAGCTGCCGCCGCAGCCGGCGTATTTCCGCGTCAAGATCTGGCGCCGGCTGCAGGCCATGGGAGCCGTGGCGGTGAAGGGCGCGGTGTACACCCTGCCGTTCGACGACCAGACCCAGGAAGACTTCCGCTGGCTCGTGCAGGAGATCGTTGCGGGCGGCGGGGAAGCGACGCTGTGCGAAGCACGCTTCATCGATGGGCTCTCCGACCAGCAGGTGCGGTCTCTGTTCGACGCGGCTCGCGATGCCGAGTACGACGCCATCGCCCGTGAAGCCGGGGCTCTCGCCGATGAGCTCATGGGGCTGCCGGAGAAGCGGGCCGACGGTCAAAGACAGCTCGCCCGTCTGCGCCGACAACTCGGTCAAATCGTCGACATCGACTTCTTCGGCGCCAACGGCCGCCAAGCCGCCGAGGCTGCGCTCGTGGCGATCGAAGCACGGTTGGCCGAGCCCCTGCTCGATCTCAGTCGGGAGACAGGCATGAGCGGTGACGAGGCCTTGGGTAGGCTGCAAGGGCGGACGTGGGTGACCCGGGAGGGCGTGCACGTAGATCGGATCGCGTCGGCCTGGCTCGTGCGCAGGTATATCGACCCCGAGGCCAGCTTCAAGTTCGTACTGAGCAAGGGCTATGCACCGCAGCCCAACGAGGTCCGGTTCGACATGTTCGAGGCGGAATTCACCCACGTAGGCGACCGGTGCACCTTCGAGGTGCTGCTCGACCGCGCCCAGCTGGACGACCCGGCGCTCCAGGCGATTGGCGAGATCGTGCACGACGTTGATCTAAAGGACTCCAAGTTCGGCCGGGAGGAGACGCCTGGCATCGCCGGACTGATCGCAGGTATCGTGCTCGCGCACCCGAATGACGAGCAGCGCCTGACCCGCGGCGCCGCGGTTCTCGACGACCTGTATCAGTATCTGCGTAACCAGAAGCGCGGGTGAACGAGCAGCAGGGAACGCCAAAAGTGGATCACACGACGACGCTGCAGGAAAGGCAACGTTCAGCGTCGCCTGGTCATGCCATCCCGCTCGGCGAGGCCGTGCGGGTCTGGGCGAAGATCGCCGCCCTCAGCTTCGGCGGGCCGGCCGGGCAGATCGCGGTGATGCACCGCATCCTGGTCGAGGAGAAGCGCTGGATCGGCGAGGGCCGCTTCCTGCATGCGCTCAATTACTGCATGCTGCTGCCGGGACCGGAGGCGACCCAGCTCGCAGTGTACATCGGCTGGCTGCTGCACCGGACCTGGGGCGGCGTGGTCGCCGGCGTCTTGTTCGTATTGCCCGGCTTTGTCGCGATCATGGTCCTAAGCTGGCTGTACGCCGGGCTGGGCGAGGTCCCGATGGTCGGGGCGCTGTTCTTCGGGCTCAAGGCGGCGGTGCTGGCGATCGTGCTCGAGGCGGTCGTACGCATCGGCCGCCGGGCGCTGCGGAACGCGGCCATGCTCGCACTCGCCGCTGCCGCCTTCGTCGCCATCTTTTTCTTCAACGCCCCCTTTCCACTAATCATCCTAGCGGCGGGGCTGATCGGGCTCGCTGGCGCCCGGGCCGGGCTGCCTGCCTTCACTGCGGGCGGGGGGCATCAAAGTCCCGGCGACGCCACGACCAGCGATGCCGAATCCGCGCTCGGCGAGACCATGCCCGCGCATGCCCGTCCGGCGCTTTTCTGGTCGGTGCGGGTGGCAAGCATGTGCCTGCTGCTGTGGCTCGGCCCGGTCCTGACGTTGCTGCTGACGCTCGGCGGCGACGACGTGTTCAGCAGGATCGCGGTGTTCTTCAGCAAAATGGCCGTGGTCACCTTCGGCGGCGCGTACGCCGTGCTGGCCTACGTCGCGCAGCAGGCGGTCGAGACCTACGGCTGGCTTGAGCCCGGCGAGATGCTGGATGGCCTGGGCCTGGCCGAGACCACGCCCGGCCCGCTGATCATGGTCGTGCAGTTCGTCGGCTTCATGGCCGCCTTTCGGGATCCGGGCACACTGCCTCCGATGGTCGCCGGCACGCTCGGCGGCGCTCTCACCACCTGGGTGACTTTTGTGCCCTGCTTCCTCTGGATCTTTCTCGGCGCGCCGTTCCTCGAAACGCTGCGCGGCAACCGTGCGCTCGGCGGGGCGCTCGCCGCGATCACCGCCGCGGTGGTTGGCGTGATCCTCAACCTCGCGACCTGGTTCGCGCTGCACGTGCTGTTCGCTCAGGTGAACGAGAGCCGGCTGCTGGGCATCACGCTGGACGTGCCCGAGCCGAGCAGCCTGCGTGTCGCCTCGCTTGTCCTGACCGCGGGCGCCGTGCTCGCGGTGTTCCGCTTCAAGGCGGGCATGATTGCGACCCTCATCGCTTGTGCCGGCCTCGGCGTTGCTTACCATCTGCTCGGCGGCTCGGTCTGACCCCAGGCAACGAGAGGCAGCATGTCATGAGGATTTTGGGAGCCGGTGCGCGCGCCGGGCTTGCAGGTCTTGTCCTGTCGCTCGCGCCGATCTGCGCTCCCGCCCAAGGACAGCAGGACGCGATCTACAGCGCGCGCGATCGCATCCACCCGGTGCACGGCCGGCATGGCATGGTCGCGACCCAGGAGGAGACCGCGACCCGGATCGGCGTCGAGGTGTTGCAGCGCGGCGGCAATGCGGTGGATGCCGCAGTGACCGTCGGCTTCGCGCTCGCGGTGACCTTGCCGCGCGCCGGCAATCTCGGCGGCGGCGGCTTCATGCTGGTGCACGATGCCGCAAGCGGCGACAGAGTCGCGATCGACTATCGCGAGAAGGCCGGCGGCAACGCCTTTCGCGACATGTTCCTCAATAAGAAGGGCGAGGCGGACCCCGAGAAGTCGCGCGACAGCGGCCTCGCCGTGGGCGTGCCTGGTACCGTCGCCGGCCTGGCGCTGGTGCTCGAGCGCTACGGCACGATCAGCCTGGCGCAAGCGCTCGCGCCGGCAATCGAGCTCGCGGAGCGAGGCATCCTCGTGGGCGAGGATCTCGCCGCATCGCTCGAAGGGGCTGCCGACCGGCTGCGCAGATGGCCGTCCTCGGCCAGGATCTTCTATGAGGTCGGCGGCGCGCCGTACCAGCCGGGCGATGTCCTGCTCCAGCGCGATCTCGCCACGTCGCTCAGGCTGATCGCCGAACAGGGCCCGGACGCGCTCTACCGTGGGCCGATCGGCCAGAAAATCGTCGCCGCGGTCGCGCGCGCGGGCGGCAATCTGACCGTCGCCGACCTGCGCAGCTACGAGGCGGTCATACGCAAGCCGGTGCGCGGCGAGTACCGCGGCTACGAGGTCGTGTCGATGCCGCCGCCGAGCTCCGGCGGCGTGCACATCGTGCAGATCCTGAACACCCTCGAGGGATTCGCGATCGGTTCTCTCGGCCACAATGGCGCAAAGACCATCCACCTCATGGCCGAGGCGATGAAATTCGCCTATGCCGACCGCAGCGAGTATCTCGGCGATCCGGATGTCGTCGACGTGCCGGTCGCGGCGCTCACCGCGAAGGCGTATGCCGCACATCTGCGCAGCCTGATCGACCCCGCCCGCGCCCGGCCCGCGGCCGAGATCAGACCGGGTGACCTCGCACCGTACGAAAGCCCGGATACCACCCATTTCTCGATCGTGGACGCCGCCGGCAACGCGGTCGCCAATACCTACACGCTCAACTTCAGCTACGGCACCGGGCTGGTCGCCGAGGGCACCGGCATCCTGCTCAACAACGAGCTCGACGATTTCTCGGCGAAGGCCGGCGTGCCGAACGCCTACGGCCTGATCGGCGGCGACGCCAACGCGGTCGGTCCGAACAAACGGCCGCTGTCGTCCATGTCGCCGACTATCGTGCTGCGCGAGGGCAAACCATTCCTGGTGACCGGCAGCCCCGGCGGCTCGCGCATCATCACCACGGTCCTGCAGATCCTCATGAACGTGATCGACCACGGCATGAACATCGCCGAGGCGACGTACGCACCGCGCATCCATCACCAGTGGCTGCCGGATGAACTGCGCATCGAGGAGGGCCTCAGCCCGGACACCATCCGCCTGCTCGAGCAGATGGGGCACAAGGTGGTCGTGCAGGACGCGATGGGTTCAACCCAGTCGATCCTGGTCACCGAGACAGGCCTGTTCGGCAGCTCCGACCTGCGCACGCCCGGCGGGCTCACGCTCGGATATTGAACCGGTGCCGATCGCCGCTAGCCGGCATTAAGCGACGACCGCGCCAGCATCGCCGGTCTTGCCTGATTGTCGGATGCAAGCATGGCCGCGGGCCTGGTCGGCGTCGCCCCGCGGCTCCGTCAGGCTCAGCCCACACCTCCTCACCCGCCATCGGCCAGTCGATCGCCGGGTTGGAAATAGGGGGGCCGCGAGTTGACGCGGTGCGAGGCCTGTGTCAAGGGTATTCGCTAAATGGTTGCTTTCTAGGGATCAAACGGCAGATCGGGATGTCGCAGCTCGAAGCAGCCCAACAGCATCTGCAAGCGGCGCTGGCACGGCTCGAGAACGCCCTGGCGCGTCGTCTGACCGCGCCCTTGTCGGGGGCGCCGGAGGACTACGAGCGGGCGTTCGCCGCCCTCACCGCGGAGCGCAATGATCTGGCGCGCGACGTTGGCATGCTGCGCAGCGAGTGCGATCGGCTGAACGCGGCTCTCAGCGCGATCGAGCGGGACCATCGCAACCTGCGCGAGGTTACCGGTCAAGTGGCCCAACGCATCGACGGGTCGATCGCCGAGATCGACCGCCTGCTGGAGGGCTGAGCCGATGCCGACCATCGAGGTTCTGGTCAACGGACGGCGCCACGCCGTGCAGTGCGGGCAGGGCGAAGAGGCCCGGGTCCGGCAGCTGGCCTCCTATGTCGACCGCCGGATCGCCGAGCTCGCCCGCGGCCAGTCCCAGGTCGGCGACGCCCGGCTGCTGCTGATGGCGAGCCTGGTGGTCGCCGACGAGTTGTCGGACGCGTTCGACGAGATCAAGCGTCTGCGGGCCAACCTGGACGGGCAAGGCAGCACTGGCGATCGCGAGGCTGCGGGGGCGATCGAGCAGGCGGCGCGGCGGATCGAGGCTATTGCCGCCGGACTGGAGAGCGCTTAACTAGACTTCAGCGGGTGCTGCCCGGTGCGTCAGGTCCTCAACACCCTGGGGCCAATGTTCTCTGTATGGGAGCTGTCCCTGCCGAGACCCTGGTCTCGGTAATACGGCGCCCACCTGCGACTGCAGGCCACAGAGGTAAGCAGGTACCGACGGCTGCGGCGGCCCCGCGCCGCTCCTTCGGTTCGAAGCGATCGCCATTGTCCACCCCAGAGTCTCTGGTCCGGCGCAAGGCCGCCCTCCGTGCTGAGCAGCGCCGGAAACGGGAAGCGCTCGCCTCCGATTTTGGCGCGGCGGCGGCCCAGGCAGTGGCCGACAGGCTCGCGCGTGAGTATTGGCTGCCGCCGGGCATCGTCTCCGGCTACTGGCCGCTCGCGGACGAATTCGACCCGCGCCCGGTCATGGCCCGGCTCGCCGGACTTGGCCATCCACTCGCCCTGCCGCGCGTGCAAGGCTGGGGCCGGCCGCTCGCCTTCCACATCTGGCGACCGGGCGATCCGCTGTTCGCCGGCCCGTTTCAGGTGATGGAGCCAAGCTCCGAGGCCCCGCTGGTGAGCCCCCACATTCTGCTGGTCCCGCTGCTCGCTTTCGACTGCGCCGGGCGCCGCCTCGGCTATGGCGCGGGCTACTACGACATGGTGCTGCGCGATTTGCGCGCGAACGGTCCGTCGCCATTCGCGATCGGCCTCGCGTTCGCCGCTCAGGAGGTCGCAGAGGTGCCAACCGGGCCACGCGATCAGCTGCTGGACGCGGTGGTGACGGAAGAGGGCGTGCACCGTTGCCCCGCATTGGTGTCTGCCCTCGAATCGGGACAGTTATGAGACTGCTGTTCTGCGGCGACGTGGTCGGGCGGAACGGGCGCAAGGCGCTGCTCGAGCATGTTCCGGCACTCCGCGCCGAATTCGCCCTCGATGCCGTGATCGTCAATGGCGAGAACGCGGCCGGCGGCTTCGGCCTCACGCCGGCGATCTGTCAGGACTTTTTCGCCGCGGGCGTCGACCTGATCACGACCGGCAATCACGTGTTCGACCAGCGGGAGATCGTGCCGCACATGGACCGTGAGCCGCGGCTGATTCGCCCGCTCAACATGATACCGGGCACCCCCGGGCGGGGCAGCGCCGAGCTGCGCCTGGTCGACGGCCGCAGGCTGCTGGTGCTGCAGGTGATCGGCCGGCTGTTCATGGGCCCCTACGACGACCCGTTTCGCACGCTCGATGGCGAGCTCGCCAAGTACACGCTCGGCGCTACCGTGCAGGCGCTCGTGGTCGACCTCCACGCCGAGGCGACCAGCGAGAAGATGGCGCTTGCCCATCTGGCCGACGGGCGGGCGTCCGCGGTGATCGGCACGCATACCCACGTGCCGACCGCCGATGCGTGGATCATGCCGGGCGGCACCGCCTATATCACCGACGTCGGCATGATCGGGGACTACGATTCGGTGATCGGCATGGACAAGACCGTCTCCTTGCAGCGCTTTCGCAGCCACCTGCCGGGGGCGCGCAACACTCCGGCGCTCGGCGAGGCGACGCTGTGCGCGGTCTACCTGGAGATCGACGACCGCACCGGTCTCGCCCGCACGATCGAGCCCCTGCGCGCCGGCGGCAAGCTCGCTCCGGCCAAGCCTCGGGTTATATGAACGATCCCTGGGCGGACGGGAGGATCGTGCGAGCGGGAGACAATGCACATCGGCCGCGCTGACGTTCGTCCGACGTGGGGCGACCGCGCCGCGCTGCTCGAGCAGGGAGTCACCTGCTGGCGGATCGCCACCGCCGAGCGGGCGGCGCTCTTGATCGACGGCGCCGCCTATTTCAATGCCCTGCGCCGCGCCCTGCTGCGGGCGCGGATGTCCGTGCACATCGTTGGCTGGGACATCCGCAGCGACATCAGTCTCGATCCCCTGAGCGGGGCGCCGCCCCTGCGCAGGTTCCTCAAGCGGCTGCTCTCGGAGCGCCCGACGCTTCAGATCCGCATGCTGATCTGGGACTGGCCGTTGTTCTTCAGCCTGGATCGGGAGCCGCTGCCGCAGCTGCAGTTCGGGGTCGCGCGGACCCAGCGCCTCGACCTCGTCCTCGATGCCAATCATCCGCCGGCGGCCTGCCATCATGAGAAGTTCGTGGTGATCGACGGCCGCCTGGCGTTCTGCGGCGGCATCGACCTCAGCGCAGGTCGCTGGGACCGTCCCGAGCACCGCCCGAGCGAGCCGGGCCGCGGCCGGATCGGCCGGATGCCGCGCGCGCCGTTCCACGACTGCATGCTCATGGTCGAGGGCGAACCCGCCCGGGCGCTCGACGATCTGATGCGCGAGCGCTGGCAGCGGGCGACCGGCGAAGCGCTGCCGCCGCCGGGCGAGGACGACCGCTCGTCCTGCTGGCCGGATGACGTCGAACCGTGGTTCGGACCGGTCCGAGTGGGCGTAGCGCGGACGCGGCCGGGCTGGGGCGAGCAGGTGGAGGCGCACGAGATCGAGGCGCTGTACCTGAGCGCCGTCGGCGCCGCGCGAAGCTGCGTCTACATCGAGAACCAGTACCTGACGGTCCTGCCCATCGCGGCAGCGCTCGCCGCCCGGCTCGGCGAGCGGCACGGGCCGGAGGTGGTGATCATCGGTCCCAAGCGGTGCGAGGCGTTCATAGAGACTGCGGTCATGGATCGCGGCCGCGCGCTGTGCCTGGATCGCCTGCGCGGCGCCGATCGCCTCGGCCGGCTGCGCGTGCTGCACCCCGTGAGCGCCGCGGACGGGGCAGAGCCCACGCTGATCCACCTGCACAGCAAGCTGCTGATCGTCGATGACCGGCTGCTGGTGGTCGGATCGGCCAATCTGTGCAACCGTTCGATGCGCCTCGATACCGAATGCAATCTGGCGATCGAGGCGCAGGACGAGGCGGATCGCGCCGCGGTCCTGCGTAGCCGCGATGAGTTGCTCGGCGAGCATCTGGGATGCGCCACCGCGAGCTTTGCAGCACGCGCGGAGGCGCTGGGCTCCGTGGTGGCCGCGATCGACGCTCTCAATGGCGGGGTGCGGCGTCTCGAGCCGCTCACGGTCGACCCGATGCCGCTGCCGCCGGAGCTGCTGGCCGGCGTGGCGCTGACCGATCCGAGCGAGCCGATCACCATGGACCTGCTCGAGCGCCGGCTGGCGCCGCCATCCCGGCGTCGCCGCCTCGGCGCAATGGCGTCACGCGCCGCATTGACGCTTTTGGTGATTGTCGCGCTCGCGGTGGCCGTGCGCAGCGAGCTCGCGGGCGCGACCGGCGTCCTTTCTGAAGTCCTGAGGTTCGCCGAAGAGAACCGCCTGTCAGTGCTGGGCGTGGGCGCGGTCCTGAGCGCGTTCTGTCTCGCCACCCTTCTGTTCGTGCCGATCAATTTCGTGATCGCGGCGACCGGCGCCCTGTTTGGTCCGCTGCTCGGCCTCGTCTATGCGCTTGCGGGCGCCCTCCTGGCCGCCGGTCTGAGCTTCGCCGTGGGACGCGCGCTGGGGCGGCGCTGGATCCGCCGCCTTGCCAGCCGCCGGATCAATGCGCTCAATAAGCGCCTGAACCAGCACGGTCTGCTGGCCATGACGGTGCTGCGGCTGCTGCCGATCGCGCCGTTCACCGTGGTCAACCTCGCGGCCGGCGCGTCAGAGATCCAAACCCGCCACTTCCTGCTGGGCAGCCTGTTCGGCATGGCGCCCGGGGTGGTCCTGATCACCTTGTTCGGCGATCGCCTCGGCGCCTGGTTGCGCCGGCCCGATGTCGCCAATCTGAGCGTGGTCGTCGGGGTGGCGGCAGCGGCGCTCGCGCTGACCTGGGCGCTGCGGCGCTGGTCCAGGCGCCGGACGGCCTCGTGAGCCGTCTGCTGCGCGTCGCCAGCTACAACGTGCACGGCTGCCTCGGGCGGGACGGGCGGCGCGACGTGGCGCGGATCGTCGACATCCTGCGCGAGATCGACGCCGACGTGATCGGGCTGCAGGAGGTCGAGTCGCGCCACGGCCGGAGCGAGATCGATCAGGCCGACAACCTCGCGGCGGCGCTCGGCATGGCGTGCATCGAAGGTCCTCTGCTGCACCACGCCGAGCGCGGCTGGTACGGCAACGCCCTGCTCACCCGGCTCGAGGTCCAGGGGGTGCGCCGGGTGCTGTTCGAGAGCTACGGCGTCGAGGCGCGCGGCGCCATCCTGTGCGATCTGCGCGCGGACGATGGCACGCGCTGGCGCGTGATGACCACCCACCTCGACCTGCGCTCGCGCCACCGCCGGCGCCAGTTCGCGACGCTGCTCGACCAACTGGTGCCGAGCCCATTGCAGCCGACCGCGCTGATGGGCGATTTCAATGAATGGTGGTCGCGCAGCCGCGGGTTGAGTGAACTGCGGCGCCACGCGAAGCTGCCGCCCTCGCCAGCGACCTTCCCGGCATGGTTTCCGGCACTCCGGCTGGACCGCATCGCGTTCTCGGGCTGCCGGCTGCGCGGCGCGGTGCGCCGCCGGCTCACCCCGCTCACGCGCCGCGCCTCCGACCATCTGCCGATCTTCGCCGATCTGCTCGCGGATGCCACGACGGCCGTGGCGCGTGGCGCGGATACAGCGACCGCGATCGCGCCCGCCGGCGCGCCGCGATGACGGCGCCCCCGAAGTCAGTCGTCCTGCCCTCCCGCCGCTGGTCGACGGCGGCGCTCATGGCGCTGCTGGCCGCGATCACCGCGCTCGCGCCGTTCTCGTTGCAGGTCTTCCTGCCGGCGCTGCCGGCGATCCAGGCGAGCTTCGCGATCGCTCCCGGCGTGGTCCAGCTGGCGCTCAGCCTGTCGATCCTCGCCAATGCGCTCGCCAATCTGGCGTACGGACCGCTCTCGGACCGGTTCGGCCGCCGGCCGGTCCTGCTGGTCGGCCTCGCCGCGTTCGTTGCCGGCAGCCTCGGCTGCGCGCTGGCGCCCTCGATCGAGCTGTTGATCGGCGCCCGCGTCGTGCAGTCGGTCGGCGGTGCCGCCGGCATGGTGCTGGCGCGGGCGATCGTGCGCGATCTGTACGACCGCGAGCGCTCGGCCAGCATCATCGCCTATCTGACCATGGCCATGGTGGTCGCGCCGATGCTGGCGCCGACCATCGGCGCGGTGCTGCTCGATGTCGCCAGCTGGCGCGCGATCTTCGTCGTCGCGACGGGAATCGGCGTCGCGCTCACCTGGCCGATCGTCGCCCTGCTGGCGGAGACGCGCACGCCGGAAGCGCGCCGCATCGCGGGCACGTTCGCGGGCGCGAGTATCCTGCTCAGCTCCGGCCAGTTCTGGTCCTACGTGCTGCAGAGCACCTTTGGCATCTCCGTGTTCTTCGCGTTCATCTCCGGGGCGCCGTACTTCATGATGAACGTGCTGAAGCGTCCCGCGACCGAATACGGCCTCTGGTTCATCCTGGTCTCTGGGGCGTTCATGGCCGGAAATCTGGTCTCCGGGCGCTTTTCCGCGCGGATCGGGCTGGATCGCATGGTGCTCGCGGGCGCGCTGCTCGGGCTGACCGGCGCGGGCCTCGCGCTCGCGCTGCTGCTCGGCGGCGCGTGGACGCCGCTTGCCCTGTTCGGGCCGATGATGGCCGCGGGCCTCGGCAACGGCTTCTCGGTGCCCAACGCCCAGGCGGGCGCGGTCAGCGTCCATCCGCTGCTCGCCGGCACGGCGTCCGGCATCGCCGGCTTCTCCCAGATGTTCGTCGCCGCCCTGGTCAGCCAGGCGGTCGGCATGCTGCAGAACGGCACGCCTTACCCGATGGCCGGCTTCATGGCCGGCTGCGCCGTGCTGTCCCTCGCCGGCTTCCTCCTGCCGCGCAGGCTCGTCACGCAACGCGCCTGATCCGGCAGCGGTTGGATTGGAGCGTCGCTGACAGCGGCGTGCAAGCGATGATGCTCGTGAATTTGCGCGCTCGCCGGCTCAGTCGGGGGAGGAACTCCGGGTCGAGGGTCTGCTCCAGGCGGTAAGGTGGACTTTCGGGAAAAGCCTGCTTGGACAACCCGGTCTGGACGATCGCCCGGGCTCGTGCGTCCGCATAGGCATCCGCGAACACGACTCTGGCATAGCCTTTGAGACTCGGACTGGTGCGCAAGTCGTCCCTGAGACGCTGGTGATGCTCGACGATGCTCGCCAGCCAGCTTCGGCTCCGACGGGGACGTTGAAACTGGTGCTTCAGGAGATGCAGCAGCACGACGACGAGATTGCTCTTCACGACCTTCTTCGCGCCGATGCCCAAATCCTCGATCTCCTCGAGCAGATTGGCGACATCGAGACGCTCCAGTGCCCCTTGCCGCAGGAGACGCGTCTGTTCCTCGATCCAACGGTAGAAATCCCGCTCGTAGAGCGACTGACGTTCTTCGGTCAGTGGGTCCGCGCGTGCCATATCACCGCTCTTCTCAAGCCCTGAGCTGCCATTTTAGCATGAGGTCGCGTGACGCGAGCCACTCTCGAACGTAACTAGCTCGCGAAATTCGATCCGTTACTCAGCCAGGATCTGCTTGATCCTGGCGATAGCCTCGTCGACTGCCTGCTCGGGGCTGATGCCATCGGCGGCGACGCGGTGGATTGCCTTCGCCCAGACGTTCTCTTTTGACACCAAGTCGTAGCGCCAGTCGCCCGAGACGGTGGCGTAGTCGTGGTGCATGGGCCGAGACGTGACCTGCATCACCGCGGCCATGCGGTGCGGGTCGCTTGGATCGAGCCAGAACGGCGCTTCGAGCAACTTCGGCATCGCCGGCATCATGCGCTCGCCGGAGAAGTCGAGATAGTGCCCGAGCCAGCCCTCAGCCACGAGAAAACGCACGAACTCCTTCGCGGTCTCGACGTTGCGTCCGTCCTTGAACACCACGGCGGCATAGAACCGGCCTTCGATCGGGAAGGCGTTGCCGCCCGGGCCGAGTGGCCATTCGATCGTGGCGGTGTTCTTGAAGTAGTCATCCGGACGCTCACGTCTGAGCGCGTTGGGGATAGAGAGCGAGTTGTTCGGCGTCACTACCACCCGCTGAGCAAGGAACGCCTCGTTGTTCCCAAAGCTGTCCCAGTTGACCGAATCGGGCGGGGTGCAGCCTTTGCGATAGACCGCGGTGTAGCCATCGATCGCCTCGATCTCCCTGCGCCGGACCTCCGGATCGTCGATGACGAGGCGGCCGGCGCGGGTGACGTAGTCAGCATCGTAGGCGGACATGAGCTGGAGGAAGTTATACGAAGGATCGGCAGCGTCGGCTGACATGGGAAGTCCGATTCCCCAGATGTCCTCGCGACCGGTGGCTCGGCGCAGCGCGGGCTGGACCTGGTCGCACCAGAACGACCAGAAAGCGTTCCACTCCCTCGGAATGTCCTCAAGTGTGAAACTCGCCTGCTCCAGGAGGCTCTTCCAGACGTGGAGGTGGTTGGTCGTGCGGCCCACCGGCAGCCCGTAGAGCGCCTTTTGTCCCGTCTTTTGGTTCAATCGCACCCACCACTTGAGCGCGTCCGGATCGAACAGGTCCGAGAAGTGGCCGACCGCGCCGCTGATGTCGACGAGACGATTATCGAAAGCCCATTGGGAGATGTAGTCGCCGGTGCGGAAGCTGAAGGCGAAATCGGGCGGTAGGTTGGCCTGAAGCGCTGCTACGACCTTGTCTTGAAACTCACTCTCCTCAAGAAGAAAGAGCTCGACCTTTTTGCCGCTGTCCTGCTCGAAGGCCGCGATAATATCTCTGAGCGCCTCATCCTCTTGGGCATAGGTGCCCTTCTGCCACCACACCACCAAATCGGCGGCTTTGGCGCCGGGCGGCGTCATCACAAGCGCCGCGGCGAGAGCGATCGCTTGCCTCGGCATGATACAGCTTCCCTGTTCAAAACGTCACTGGCCACTGTGCTCCTTCTCTAAGCGCACAGCAACGATGCGGACGTAAGCTTCCCGCGCTGATCCCTACGCCGGTGTTTGCTGGGCAGGGATGCGCCTTAGAGGGTCCAGCGGCGGATGCCGTCCGGGAGCCGCAGGTCGCGCCAGATACCCTTGAGGTCGGCGAGCAGTCCGCCCGGCCGCACCAGCGCGGCGAGCCGAGCGCCGTCCATCCTGGCGTAGGCGCGATGCGCCACCGCCCCGAGCGCGGCATCGAAGACTTGGCCTTCCGGCAGCACCGACAACGAGGTCAGACCGTACAGTGCCTCGGCCTCGGCGGGATCGGCGAGCGGGTCATGGGTCGTTACGTCGAAGCCGCGGGCGATCAGCCCGAGCGCCAGCTCGGCAGCCTTGGAATTGCGCAGGTCCTTGACGTTCTCCTTGAAGGTCAGGCCCAGGACCAGGATGCTGGCGCCCGGCGCCAAGTGCGCCGCGAGCCGATCGGCGACGAAGCGCGGCATCGCGTCGTTGACCGCGCGGCCGGCCAGGATGATACGCGGCTCATGGCTGACCGCCCGCGCCTTGTGGGCGAGATAGAACGGGTCGACCCCGATGCAGTGGCCGCCGACCAGGCCCGGCTGGAAATCGAGGAAGTTCCACTTGGTGCGCGCGGCGTCGAGCACGTCGTGGACGGACAGGCCGAGCCGCTGGCAGATCATCGCGACTTCGTTGACGAACGCGATGTTGATGTCGCGCTGCGCGTTCTCGATCGCCTTCGCCGCCTCGGCGGTCCGGATGTCGCGCGCGACGAACACCTGGCCGCCGGTGATCCGCCGGTACATGGCGGCGAGCCGTTCCGTCACCGCCTCGGTCTGCCCGGCGACCACCTTGGTCAGGCGCTCGATCGTGTGCTGCCGGTCACCCGGGTTGATCCGCTCGGGCGAGTAGCCGAGGAAGAAGTCGACGCCGCAGCGCAGCCCCGATGCTGCCGCGAGCGCCGGGCCGACGACCTCCTCGGTCGCGCCGGGATAGACCGTGCTCTCAAGGACCACGACTGCGCCCGCCGACAGCACGCTGCCGATCGCGCGGCAGGCGGCGCGCACCGCCGACAGGTCGGGCACTTGGTCGCGGTCGATCGGGGTCGGCACGGTGATGATGTAGATGCCGTGGCCGGCCAGCGATGAGGCGTCGGCGGTCAGCTCGAGCGCCGTGTCGGCGAGCGCATCGGCGGCGATCTCGCCGGTGCGGTCGTAGCCGGCGCAAAGCTCACGAATGCGCGCAGGGTCGTGATCATAGCCGGTCACCGGACCGTGCCTGGCCAGGGCCACGGCGAGCGGCAGGCCGACGTAGCCCAGGTCCACCACGGCGATCTTGGACGTGCCCAATCGGTGCTCTCCGGAACGGCGCCTCGGATGCTCACAGCGCGCCGGGACGGCGGGCCGTTTTCGACGCGCCACTGCGGCGCGGCCAAGGCGGCGGACCTCGCGCGCACGGCCGAACCTAGCCTACCGACGAGCTTGCCGCACCGTCCAATCCCGATCGCGGTCCCCGGTACTTACGATGATACCTCTAGCCGCCATAGCCGTCCCAGGGCTGGCGATCGCCATCGGCTTGCGTGATCACGGCGCCGCGCAGCGGGGCGGAGACCTGGCGCAGCTCGTCGATGGCGGCACGCACTGCCGTCGTCGGCGTGGACTGCGCGCGAACGCCGAGGATCGTGGCGTCGACCAGGCGGGCGACGGCCTTGGCGTCGCGTAGCCCGAGCACCGGCGCGCTGTCCACCACGACATGATCGTAGCGGCGGCGCAGGCGCTGCACGGTGTCCGCCAAGGCTGCCGAAGACAAGATGGCCTGGGGATCGCCTGGCGCCCTGCTCACCAGGATCAGGTCGACCCCGGTATGCTCGTCACGGTGGACTGCGGAGAACAGGGACCGGGGTCGATCGGCAGGCGCATCGGGTCTCGCGCACGAGCGCTCGGCGATGCTGGGGCGGCGCAGGTCCAGCTCGAACAACAGCACGCGCCTGCCGGTCTGCACGAGCGCGGCGGCGAGGCTGAAGGCGAGCGTGGTCCTGCCTTCGTCGCGGACCGCCGAGGTCACCTGGATCACCTGCGGTGGACGGTCGCTCTGCGCCTTGCAGAGCGCGAGCTGAAGCGCGCGCAGGCTCTTCGCGTAGGCGGAAAACGGGCGCTGCAGCAGGTACTCGTGCGGCCTCTGGTGGCCCGCCATCGTCCGCGGCAGGCGCGGGCAGACCGCGAGGCAAGGCACGCCGCAGCAAGCCTCCAGCTGGCTGGCGCTCTGCACGGCGCGACCGAATCGTCGGGCGAGGAAGGCGAGCAGCGCGCCCGATAAGGAAGAGCCGGTAAATTCCGACATTGCAAAAAGCGCTCCGGAGCCGCGGTCGATCCCGATGTCACGGAAGGGCTGCTGGATGCGGTCCCCGGCGGCGTGTCGCACAGCGATCGGCGGGATATGGCCAAGCGGCGCCGGTATCAATCATAGGTCATGAGGGAATGCAAGCGACGAAGGACCCGCGTAGAGGGCGATCCCCGGCCATGCGGTGGCCGCGGGTCGGACCCGCATCCGGCAAGGCGCGCCGCCATCAAGCACACCCTCAAACGGGCTACCGACGAAGCGTCAGCTCAACCAGCGCGATCCTGGCGTAGCACAATAGAAGCATGCTACGAATCAAGTCGGCTCGGCTGATGTCCGGGAGAGAACAAGGCGATGAAACATTTCGGCGCAGGATTTATTGTGGCGGTCGCCGCAGTGTCTGGCATCGTCGCGCTCGGGCACGCCGAAGTCCTGATCGGCCTGCCGGCGCCCTATACCGGGCCGAACGCGTGGATGGGCGAAGGGATCGAGCGCGGGGCCGAGATGGCGGTTGCGGATCTGAATGCGGCCGGTGGCGTTCTTGGCCAGCCCGCTCGGCTGATCAAGGTCGACGATTACTGCGAGAGCGAGCAGGCCGTGGCCGCCGCGAACAAGCTGGTGGCCGAGCATGTCGACGTGGTCATGGGCCATCAATGCTCCGGCGCCGCAATCCCCGCCTCCAAAATATATGCCGCGGCCGGCGTTCTCATGATGACGCCCAATGCGACCAATCCGGTGCTCACCGAGCAAGGCTTCGAGAACGTGTTCCGCTTCTGCGGCCGGGACGACCTGCAGGGCGCCATGGCGGGCACCTACCTGGCCGACCGCTGGGCTGGCAGGAACATCGCGATCGTGCACGACGGCCAGGCCTACGGCCGAGGCCTGGCGGAACAAGTCAACCAGACGCTGCGCGCCCGCGGCCTGAGCCCGGTCCTGTTCGAGGCGATCACACCGGGCCAGGTCGATTACTTCGACCTCATCGAAAGGATCAAAGCGGCGCAGGCCGAGGTCGTCTACTACGGTGGTTACTCGCCGGAGGCGGGCGTACTCATTCGCGGGCTGCGCAATCGGGATGACGATGTGCAGCTCGTCGCCGGCGATGGCATCAACAGCGAAGACTTTGGACTGATCGCGGGCAAGGCGAGCGACGGGACGGTGTTCACGAGCACGCTCGACCTGCGCGATGCTCCTCAAGCCGCCGACCTCGTGGCGAGGCTCCGCGCCGAGCACTACGAGCCGATCGGCCCTACCTTCCTGGCGTACGGCGCGATCCAGGCCTGGGCGCAGGCGGTCGAGACCGCCGGCACGCTCGAGCTCGACGCAGTGACCGGAGCGCTCCGCTCCAACGAGTTCGACACGATCTACGGCCGGATCGGTTTTGACGCGAAGGGCGACGTCACCGGCTACCAGCCGTTCGGCTGGTACCTCTGGCAAGGCGGCGACTATGCGCCGGTCGACCCGACCATGCTGGGCCATTAACGTGGCCCGCCGCTGCGGCGCGGTGAATGCCGCCGCAGCCGACATGCCAGCTCACCCTTAAGCCATCGGCCTGAGCCCGAGGTGGTGGCGCATCGGCACGCAATCGCGCGCGGCGGTCAGCAACTCGGCGCGATGAGTCCGAAAGGTCAAGCCCCAGCTGTGGTCCTCGTTAGCGGCAATGTTCTTGAGGTCCGGCGCACGATCTGTTCAAGCGAGCGGGTTCGCTCAGAGAAGATCCTCGATGTCGATGCCAAGCGCACGGGCTACGCCGGCGAGCACCTGGGTCGTGCCGCGCCGTTTCCCTCTCTCCAGCTGCGTGATGTAAGCCCGGCGGACGCCCGCCGCTTCTGCCAGCTGTTCCTGTGTCATGCTGCGATATCGGCGCCACACCCTGATCGGGTGCTCCCCGGCGAGCAGCGCATCGGCCACGGCGATCGGCACCGTTTCCTGATCGCGGCGCGTCTTCGCCCGGTCGTAGGCGCGCGCCGCCTCGGCGTCTTCCGCCCGGTCCAGCAGATCCTGCCAGAGTTCGTAACGCACCACGACGTAGGCAGGCTTGCCTTCGTGCTCCAGGATTAGCGGCTTATCGATCATACACGCCACTCCTTGGCCCGACGTCCAGCACGATCAGCCTGCGCCTTGCGTGATCCAGCTCGTAAACCACTCGCCAGTCGCCGACCCGCAGCCGGTAGCCGGGGCGGCCCTTGAGGGGTTTCACATTCCGCTGTGCTGCCATCGGGTCCTTGGCGACTTGGTCCAGCTTCCCCCGAATGAGTCGCACAATCTTCGCCGGGACCCGTCTGAGACTTCGGATAGCTGGCTTGGTGATCTCCAGCCGGTACACACTAGCGTATGTAGCGTTTTGCTACCTTCTCGTCAATCCAGACCCGCCGGCCGGCACCAGGTCGCCCGTGGCGACCACGAAATAGGGGGGCCGAAGAGATCTCCCTCGATGCGACCGAGGTACGACGCAATCCCGCGGATCAGCGGTTCATGCGGTTGTCGACCAGGTCGTCGACCACCGACGGATCGGCCAGCGTCGAGGTGTCGCCCAGCTGATCGTACTCGTTGGCCGCGATTTTCCTGAGAATCCGGCGCATGATCTTGCCCGAGCGGGTCTTGGGCAGGCCCGGCGCCCACTGGATCAGGTCCGGGGTCGCGGTCGCGCCGATCTCCTTGCGCACCTGCTGCACCAGGTCCTTGCGCAGCGCCGCGCTCGGCTCGATGCCCTCCTTGAGGGTGACGTAGCAGTAGATGCCCTGACCCTTGATGTCGTGCGGATAGCCGACCACCGCCGCCTCGGCCACCGCAGGGTGGGCGACCAGCGCGCTTTCGACCTCGGCCGTGCCCAGGCGATGGCCGCTGACGTTCAGCACGTCGTCGACCCGGCCGGTGATCCAGTAATAGTCGTCCTCGTCGCGGCGCGCGCCGTCGCCGGTGAAGTACATGCCCTTGAACGCGGCGAAGTAGGTCTGGAGGAAGCGCGCATGGTCGCCGTAGACGGTGCGCATCATGCCTGGCCAGGCATCGAGCAGCACCAGATTGCCCTCGCACGTACCGTCGAGCAGCCGGCCGTCGCCATCCACGATTCCGGGTTGCACGCCGAAGAACGGACGGGTCGCCGAGCCGGGCTTGAGCGCGGTTGCGCCCGGCAACGGGGTGATCAGGATGCCGCCGGTCTCGGTCTGCCACCAGGTATCGACGATCGGACAGCGCCGCTCGCCCACGACGTTGTAGTACCAGAGCCAGGCCTCGGGGTTGATCGGCTCGCCCACGGTGCCGAGCAGCCTGATGCTCGTGCGCGAGGTCTTCTTGACCGGCTCCTCGCCGAGCCGCATGAGCGCGCGGATCGCGGTTGGCGCGGTGTAGAAGATGTTGACCTTGTGCTTGTCGACCACCTGCCAGAAGCGCGAGGCGTCCGGGTAGTTGGGCACGCCCTCGAACATCAGGCTGATCGCGCCATTCGCGAGCGGGCCGTAAAGGATGTAGCTGTGCCCCGTGACCCAGCCGACGTCCGCGGTGCACCAGTAGACCTCGCCGTCGTGGTAGTCGAACACGTAATAGTGGGTCAGCGCGACGTAAACCAGGTAGCCGGCAGTGGTGTGCAGCACGCCTTTGGGTTTGCCGGTCGAGCCCGAGGTGTAGAGGATGAACAGCGGATCCTCGGCATTCATCGGCTCGGGCGCGCATTCGGCCGATGCCAGGTCCATCAGCGGTCCGGCCTCGAAGTCGCGCCCGCCCCGCATCGGCACGTTCATGCCGGTGTGGCGGAACATGAGCACCTTGATGTCCCGGTCGCAGCGCTTCAATGCCTCGTCGGTGTTCTGCTTGAGCGGGACGTTGCGCCCGCCGCGCAGTCCGCCGTCGCTGGTGATCACGAGCTTGCTGTCGCAGTCGTTGATGCGGTCGGCCAGGCTGTCCGGCGAGAAGCCGCCGAACACCACCGAGTGGATCGCGCCGATCCGCGCGCAGGCGAGCATGGCGTAGGCGGTCTCGGGGATCATCGGCATGTAGATCGTGACCCGATCCCCCTTTTTGACCCCGAGTTCCTTCAGCACGTTCGCGAGCTTGCACACCTGCCGGTGCAGCTCGCGGTAGGTGATCTTCTTGTCGAACTCCGGGTCGTCGCCCTCCCACAGGATTGCGGTCCGATCGCCGCGCCTCGCAAGGTGGCGATCGATGCAGTTCACGCTGACATTGAGGACGCCGTCCTCGAACCAGCGAATGCGCGCGTCGTCGTTAAAATCGACGTTCTTGATCTTGGTCGGGAACTCGATCCACTCGAGGTGCTTCGCCTGATCGCGCCAGAATCCGTCGGGATCCTCGATCGAGCGCCGGTACATTTCGAGGTACTTGGCGTTGTCGCAATGAGACGCCCGGGCGACCGCCTCGGGGACGGGAAACACCTCGGCGTGGGACATGGCCTCCTCCGATCAGCCTCGCTGCGATGGCGCGTCAACGGCACGGGACGACTGTCGACTTTTTGTCACAGGGCGCGCGCCGACTCAACCGGCCGCGCACGCTAGGTGAGGCGAGCGGTGATGGCTGGGGCGAAGAGCGCCGGGTCGACGTTGCCGCCGGAGAGCACGACCGCAGCGGTGCGCCCTTCGAGCGCAAGCTTGCCCGCCAGCACCGCCGCAAGCGCGATTGCGCCGCCCGGCTCGACGACCAGCTTCAAATACCGGAACGCGAACGCGATGGCGTGCCGCACCTCGTCGTCGTTCACGGCGAGACCGCCTGCCAAGAGGCGCCGGTTGATCTGGAACGTCAGCTCGCCCGGCGTCGGCAGCAGCAGCGCATCGCAGATCGACGTGGCGCCTGGCGCGTTAGCGACCCGTTCGCCGGCGGCGAGCGAGCGCCTGGTGTCGTCGAGCCCGTCCGGCTCGACCGCATAGATCGCGATGCCGCGAAACGCTCCGGTCAGGGCGAGCGCGCAGCCGGCGATCAGGCCGCCGCCGCCGCACGGCGCCAGCGCGACGTCGAGATCCTGGCCGAGCGCCTTCACTTGCTCGGCGAGCTCCAGGCCCGCCGTGCCCTGCCCGGCGACGATGCGGGCGTCGTCGTAGGGCCTGATCAGCGCCGCGCCGGTCTGCGCCGCGATCTCCGCGCCGATCGCCTCGCGCGATTCCCGCGCCCGATCGTACAGGCGCACCTCGGCGCCGTACGCCCGAGTGTTCTCGATCTTGATCGCCGGCGCGTCGGCCGGCATGACGATGGTCGCGCGTTTGTTCAGGAGCTTCGCCGCCGCGGCCACGCCCTGGGCGTGGTTGCCGGACGAGTAGGCGACCACCGCGGGCGCATCGACCTGGCTGATCGCGTTGTAGGCGCCGCGGAACTTGAACGAGCCGGTGCGCTGCAGGCACTCGGCTTTCATGAGCACGCGCCCGCCGGCCCGCTCGTTCAGCACCTCGGATTCGAGCAGCGGCGTGCGCACGGCGATGCCGCGCAACCGCGCCGCGGCGGCCGCCACGTCGGCGAGGTTCGGCAGACCATCGATGGCGTCCATGGGTTCCCTGATAGCAGGGGCCGGTGATCACGCGAAAGGCCGCTCAGACCAGGACAGCGCGCGACAATGTGCCCGGTGCCCGTGGACGTCGGTCCCGAAGGTGATGCTGCCGATGGGCAGCCATTCTTGTGCACGTCAAGTCCGGTCTCAACGCGCGCTCACCGGGGCATCGGCGCTGCGCGGGCAAAGTCGTTGGCGAAGCGGACTGCCCGGGTGAGCGGCGCGCGGACAAAGGCAAGCATCGAGGCAACCAACAGCGGGGAGGGATGGAGCCGCGCGCTCTGCCGGGTCTACGAGCAAGCGTTTCAGGTTCCCCGCCGTGTCGCAGATCGAGCGGCCGTCGAAGCGCCCTGCTTCGACGATGTCGACGTGTTCTGGCCGTTTATATTCGGCACGGCGCTCAAACTCCCGCCTCCGGTCACGCGACTGACAGCGGCGAGAGAGGCTGGCCTCAAAACCCTGCCGCCCGCCCGTGGGCTGCAGGCATGGGCTGGCATGGCTTGGCGACAAGAGTTCAGCCGCCCGCTATGGATGGCTTGGCGATCCCTACTGCCGGATTGGCTCGCCGTCTCGATTTGCGCCCTTTATCCCGCGACGGACGACGGGAGCAAGAATCACGCCTTCGGCGACAGCGCAGATTTCAAGTGCGCCAGCCGAACAACATTAGGACAATGAGGATGCTCATCACCTTCGACGAGGCCCCTCACTCGGCAGAAATTCACATCCTGTTTTGCGCAAACCATAGCTATTTTCAGCACTTAACTGTTGCGGCAGTGTCATTGGCGGAGGCTAGCCGGCGCAGCCGCATCCTCATTCATGTCATGACGTATCGACGTCACGAGATCGTCGAATCAAAGCTCGTCGAGACACTGCATCCCTACGAAAAAATTGCCATTAATTTTCATTACGTGGGCGATATAGCGCTTCCTGATGTTCTCCATCATGAATACATAACCAAGGAAACTCATCTTCGCCTTCTAGTTGCCGAGGTATTGCCAAGAAATATACAACGAATAATTTATTTAGATTGCGATATGGTCATACTTGACGATATCGAGAAGTTGTGGCGTCTTGCGTATGAATGAAAAGATAGTTGGAGCAGTTTAATGCTGGAACTGCGCCGAGGATGGAGATAGGTTCGTCGCCATTGGAATACGGAGAGACCACACGTACTTCAATGCCAGGATGCTCGTCATTGATCTTGACCGATGGCGTGCTGATGGACTCACCGAACGCATTTTCGATTATATGTCCAACCATAATTTTCAGCTTTGGGGGCATGATCAAGACGCGCTGAATCTCCTCCGCCCTTCCCTGCGAGGGGAAGACCGTCGTCTCGCTATCGCTGGCCCGGCAGCTGGCGGATACCGAGCAACGGGTTCTCCTGATTGATGCCGACCTGCACAAGCGTGGGCTGCAGCAACTCCTTAATCTGCCGGATTCTCCGACCGGCGGTTTAACCGACCTGCTGACCTCGCCCGAGACGAAGCTGGACACCACCATGGTGCGCGACAAAAGGTCGGGGGCGGATTTCATCCTGGGGCTGGATCCGACCGAGGATCCGGGTCGATTGCTTGCGTCACCACGAACGGGAGAGATTCTGCAGAAGGCGAGCAGGCGCTACGACGTAATTCTCATCGACACTCCGCCGGTCCTGGCCGTGAGTGAAGCCATGTCGCTCGCGGCCTTCGCCGACCGGATCCTCGTCGTCGTGCGGAGCGAAACGACGCCGCGCGCCGCCGTGCTGTTGCCCTGAAGAGTTACGCGCTATCGGCGAGTGCCCCTTGGGTCTGGTCCTTAACGGGATCAGGCTTCGTCGCAGCTACACCCGCCACGCACATGCCGATCACCTGGCCTACTACCGCGCGAGCGCCCGCTATCTGAAGTCGTGACAGATGGGGGCCTCTCTCGCAGCAACGCACTCGGTGGCACCATCCGCGCCCGCGAGGCTGAGGGACGGAGAACCGGCGGCCAGTCGGATTGTTGGTCGTGATGGCGATCGGCTGCTCCGGTCCGACCCACTGTTCTTCTTCCTTAGAAGTCGGTGCTAAACGGTGGCTGGCGAGGTCTTGCGAGCTTCCGCAACAGCTTCAGGCGAGCATCCAGGGAACCGCAGCGGTGGCGATGGTCCTCGCGACCCTACTGTCGCTTGTGCCCGCCAACCCGAGCACCGTCGTGATGAATGGCGCTTTGGGTGTCGCCCTCGCCGTCGCCACGACCATCCCTTTTCGACTGGATGAGCCCCCGGCAGCTTCGGCGTATCCAGGCGGAGGTGCTCGATCGGGGTGCGCGGCGCGCTGCCTTCCTCGGGGATGATCGTGCATGCCGATCTCTAGCCGATCAGTTGGACAAGATCCCGGGCAGTCCGCGCTGTGGGACCATCGAACTCTACGAATCGTGGGTGTCTTCTCGCGCCTCACGAGCCGCCGGCAAACCGCCCAAGGGGGCGCTCCCCGCGATCATGTGCAAGCTGATCATCCTCGCCCATGCACTCATCCGCGACGGCACGACCGGGACCTCGCGATTCGCTTGACCAACACGGATCCTCCAGGGTCCGGGGTGCAGGCACGAAGCCAGCGAGCCGCGATCATTGAAACGCCCTCCCGCCGTTTCGGCTCCGACGATCGTGCTGAAGCCTCTGAAGATGGTGGCGAAGTCGGCGCACAGGCGGTCGACCGGGAAATTGCTCGCGAACATGCATCGATCGACGCCAAAGATCCCGATGGTCTCACGCACGATCGGACCGTTCGCCGCGACCGTCCATGGGCGACCAGGTTGGCCCAGGCCTGAAATCTTGACGGCGACGTTGGGTTCGGCGGCGAGCGTCTGCATCGCCGCGCGCCAGCCGGCAAGGCCCGCTGCGCTGCGATCGGCGGGCAGTCCGGTGTGATTCAGGATGATCTGCGTCCGGGGGGAAATCGCGCGCGAGCTGCGCCGCCTCGGCGAGATGCCACCAAGGCGTCTGCAGGTCGAACGACAACCCGAACTTCTCGAGCAGGGCGTAGCCGCGTCGCCACGCCGGGTCGCCCATCGACCCGGGTGCGTCGACCGCCACCCCGTCGGGTGAGGCCGCCGCGCGCGGCTTGTGCCGGATGCCGCGTACCTGCGGGAACGCGGCGTGGCCCGCGAGCACCGCCGCGATCTCCGAATCATCGAGCCGGGCGCCGGCCACGATCGCGTGCGGGTATCCCGTCTCCGCAATGATCTTCTGCAGCCACCTGGCTTCGCCGACGAAGTCGCTGCGATCCCATTCGGTCTCGACATACACGGTCTTGACCACACGGTGCCTGGCCCGCATCCCGAAAATAATCGCGCGGCAGGTAGCTGCGTCTCAGCGCGCTGTAGTCGCCGTAGCGGAACGGGGTCGTCCGCTCGTCGCACAGCCAGGGCAGATAGTTGCGTTCGAGATCCCAACAGTGCTGGTGGGCATCGACGATCGGCAACTCGGTCATGGCGCTGCGGCCCTCGTCCCATCGGCGGTCACGATCGACGCATGGTGCGGCCGACCGCTGCGGTCCAAGCGAAGACCTCGTCGCATGTCCGCGCGGCAATCGACCCCGTTCCGTTCGCGCGGGTCCATCGCCATGCTCCCTGGTCGCTGGGCCGCCGGCGCAGCGTAGGGCCAGTCGCACCAGAGCGCGAGCCGCTGCGTGGTGGCAAGCCGCGGGGCCTCTGTTAGTCTGCACCCGCTTCTGGCAAAGCGCGCGATGACCGACCCGACATGCGCAAGCTCCTGGTTCATCCCGCCGGATCGGCGTTCGTGCCCATGATCGTCTCGAGACCGGGCGGGCGCGGCTTCCGAATCCGGGCAGTGCCCGTACAGCGGTCACACGGCAGGGCCACGTGAGCGCCCGCTCCCCGCTGTCCATCTGCTACGTCGCTCCCGGCCAAAGCCTGGTCGCTTCTGCCGGCCCGACCCGCAACGTGCTCAGCCTCGCCCAGGCGCTGAACCGGTGGGCCAATGTCACCGTCGCCTTTCAGCGGGTAGTGGACGCTGCGGCGCCGGACGGGCTCCGGATCGAGGAGATCGAGCCGGGGGCGCGCGTGAAGGCGCGGATGGGGGACGATGCCGCGGTGCGGGGCGTCGGCTACGCCGAGTTCCTGAGCTATCTGCGGCGGCTGCGCCGGTTCGCGGCCGATCATCTGCTCTCGTACGACGTCGTCCTCGAGAAAAGCTGGTTGCTATCCGGCTATCTGTCGTCCTACTGCAGGCGGAGCGGGGTGCTCGGCGTGCCGGTGGAGAACATCGTGCCCAACCCGGGTCATGTGGCGCGCGGCAATCTCGCCAAGTTCGCGCGCTTGCAGGTCGGTCGCTGGCTGGCCGGCCGGTATCTGCGCGAGGCACCGTTGATCATCGCCGAAACCGAGTTCCTCAAAGCCGACATCGCGGCCCATTGGCGGATCGCGCCGGAGCGGATCGCGGTCGTTGATCTCGGCGTCGACCGAGCCTTGTTTCGCCCGCTCGATCAGGTCGCTGCCCGGCGCAGTCTCGGGATCGCTCCGGACCGCACCGTGCTCCTCTACGTCGGCGTGCTCGACGAGATCCACGATCTCGGGCCGCTGCTCGAGGCCGTGACCGGCGCGCATGACCCGATGATCGAGCTTCACGTGGCCGGGGACGGCCATCACGCCGGCGTCTATCGGCAGCGGGCGAATGGCGCCGCGAACGTCGTGTTTCACGGGCGGGTCGCGCACGCTCGGGTGCCCGAGCTGATCGCCGCTGCGGACCTCTGCGTCGCGCCCTATGACGCCCAGATCTTCGCGGCGGGAAACCTCAGCTATTCGACCATGAAGATCCCGGAATATCTCAGCTGCGGACGGCCGGTCGCCAGCGTGCCGAGCGGCCGGATCGTCCAGCTGGTGGAGGACGGCGTCTCGGGATTCCTGTTTCGCAACGACGTTGCCGAATGGCGGCGATTTCTGACGCAGCCCCCCTCGCGCGAGCGCCTGCGGCGCATGGGCGAAGCGGCAGCCCGGGTGCCCCTGAACAGCTGGGAAAACACCGCCCGCGGCTATTTGATGCTCTGCGAGCGTCAGCTGGCCGGCATGGCGGGGGTGCGGGGCTGAGCGCGATGTGGCTGCTGTCCTGCGCCTACATTCACCTGGTCGCCGGCGTGCTGCTAACCGGCTATGCCTTGTTCTGGGCTATGCTCGCGCTTTCGCTGGCCCGCTCCTCCGCCAGCACGGAGGTGGATCCGCTGCTCGCCGTGACCGCGGGCGCCCGCTGGCCGCACGTCGGCTTGCCTTGGGCATTGCGGCTGCCGCTGCCCCTGCTCGGCTGGGGTTTCCTGATGGTGACGGCGGTCCCCGGCGTGCTACTGCTGACGGGCGCTTCGTTCTCCGGCATGCTTCTTGGCAAACTCCTGCTGTTCGTGATTCTTCTGGTGAGCCAGCTGATGCTGACCCTTCGGCCTACGGCCGCGCGCGCCTACGCCAATCTCGCCCTGGTCGTCCTGATCGTGGCGGCGTCCGCCCTCCTGCGCCACTGACCGGCCGATGGACTGGTATCGGGTCTGTATCGTGATGCATTTCCTCGCGGCGTCGCTATGGCTCGGCCATATGTTCGTGTGGTCGCTGTTCGCGATGCCGGCGCTGAAGCGGGTCGAGCCAGCGGCGACCGCCGCGCTGCTGCGTGAGCGCAGCCTCTACCTCGGCGGCCTGGGCTGGCCGGCGCTGATCGTGCTGATCCCGACCGGGATCTACATGCTCGCGGCGCGCGGCATCACGCTTGGGGATGTGTTGTCGGGGGCGGCCTTCGCCATGCCCGGCGGCGCGGCGCTCGCGCTGAAGCTCGTGCTGGTTGGCTGCATGGTGGCGTATCAGCTCGTGTTCGGCCACCGCCAGGCGTCCGTTGCGATCCACTTCAACATCCTGGCTGCCTTGGTTCTGCTCGCCGCGTCTGTCGTGATCGCCAGGGGCGGAGCGTAGTGAGCGAACGCGCCGGCAAGACGCTGCTCATCGGTCTCGAGCTGGGCGACGGCCGATTGATCGAGAAGTGGGCGCGCTCGGGGCACCTGCCCGTGCTTGCCGCGCTCCGCAGCGCGGGCGCCTTCGGCTGGCTCGAGAGCATCGCCGGGCTGCTGCACGTGGCCGCCTGGCCCTCGCTCTACACGGGCACCGGCCCGGGTCAGCACGGCGTCTACTTCACCTTCCAGGCGGCGCCCGGCCTGCAGGGCTATCAACGCTTCCATCAGGGCCTGTACGGCCGGCCCACGTTCTGGCGGCTGCTCGGTGAGGGAGGGGTCCGCTGCACCGTGTTCGACGCGCCCTACACGCAGGCGGAGGACGGCTTTCCCGGCCTCCAGGTGATCGACTGGGGCACCTGGGCTCACTATCTGGGACCAAGCTCGACGCCCGCCTCGCTTATGGCCGAGCTCAGGCGCGCCTGCGGCGACTACCCGCTCGGCCTCGAGGCGAACGACATCGGTTTCATGCCGCTGAGTGGGCAGGACATGCGCGACCGTCTGCTCGCGGCCACGCGCGCCAAGACCGATGCGGCGCGTTGGCTGATGAGGCAGCGCGAGTGGGACCTGTTCTTCGCGGTCTTCGACGAAACGCATCCCGCCGCCCACTATTGCTGGTCGCCGGCCGAGGCGGCGGATGGCGGCCAGGCTTCGCTGCTGCGGGACGTCTATCAGGAAATCGACCGGGGAATTGGCGCCTTGATCGACGAAGCGGGGCCGGATGCGATGGTGGTCGTGCTGTCCGGCGACGCGGCCGGTCCGAATCGCACCGACTGGTACCTTCTGCCCGAAATCCTCGGGCGGCTTGGCATGTTTGCGAACGCCGATGCGGGCTCCCCGGCGACCGCGGCCGGCGCGCGGCCCGGGCCGAGCAGGCGCGATCCGGTCAAAGCCATTCGCGACCTGCTGCCCGAACAGCTGCGCAAGGCGCTGGCGCGCCGACTGCCGACCCGCCTGCGGGATACCCTGGCGCGCCGCGTCGACACGGCCGCGATCGACTGGGCGCGGACCCGCGCCTATTGTCTACCGACCGATCTCGAGGGCTACATCCGGATCAATCTCGCGGGGCGCGAGCCGGCGGGCGTGGTGCGGGAGGGTCCGGAGTACGAACGGCTGTGCGACGAGCTCGTGTCGGCCCTCGAAGAGCTGGTTGACCCCGTCAGCGGCCGACCGGTCGTGCGGCAGGTGGTGCGCAGCGATCAGGCGTTCGCGGGGCCGCGACGCGGCCATTTGCCGGATCTGGTCGTGGTGTGGTCGCCCGAGGCTGCGACGGGCGCGGTCACCTCTGCCAGGACCGGCACGGTGGCGCTGCCGTCGCCGGACCCCAGACCGGGCACCCATGCGGTGCCGGGCTTTGTGCTCGCGCGCGGCCCAGGCATCGCGAGCGGGGCGGTGCTTGACGGGGGCGACATCCTCGACATCGCGCCGACGATCCTCGCGCGCTTCGGGCTGATGCCGCCCGACCACATGGAGGGCAAAGTCTTGCCACGACTGGCGACGGCGTGAGGAAGGGGCACGATCCCGTGGGTATCAGGGTTCTGCAGATCGGCAGTGGTATTCGAGGCAGCCATTGGCTGCAGTTCATAAAGGACTATCCGGACGCCGAGCACGTCGGGCTGGTCGACCCGGATCGGGCCGCCCTCGACCAAGCGAAGCGGAGGCTTGGCGACCAGAACTGCGCCTATTTCGGCGACCTGGACCACGCGCTGGCCGAGACCAAGGCGGATGCAGCCGTGGTCGTCTCGCCTTCGCGGCTGCACGCGGAGCACGCCATGCGTGCCCTGGACGCCGGCCTCGCCGTGATGGTCGAAAAGCCGCTCGCCACCTCGATCGCGGATGCGCGAGCGGTGTTGCGCCGCGCCGAGACGGCGGGCAAGCCCATGATGGTCGCGGAGAACTACCGCTACTTCCCGGCCGAGCGCACCGTTCGCGCGCTGCTCGACGCGACCCGGATCGGCCGGGTCGACTGCGCCACTCTGATCGATCGACGGCGCATGCCCAGCCATACCGAGGGGCCTTGGCTCGCCTCGACCGACTACCCTCAGCTCCAGGAAATCGCCATCCACCATTTCGACAGCCTGCGCTATTTTCTCGACCGGGAGCCGAGCAGCGTCACGGCGCGGGTCTGGAACCCGCCCTGGAGCGACTACCAGCACGGCGCCAACACCGAAGCGCTGCTCGATTTTCAGGGCGTACGGGTGCAATACCTCGGTACCATGCTCTCGAACCGGTTCGGTTTCTCGCTGTGGATCGAGGGGGAACGCGGCGTGATCTGGACCAACCGGCGCCGCGTGTTCTGGCGTCCCGACGGCAGCCGGTTCTTTCGCCCGGTCAGGCTGGTCAAGGTGCCGCCCGGCGACGACGCCAAATATCCGAAAGGGGGCACCACCTCGCTGCTCAACAGCCTGCGCGATGCGGTCCTGCTCGGCGAACCGCCCGAGACCCGGGGCGAGGACAACATCTGGAACGTCGCGATGGTGGAAGCGGCGAAGCGCTCCGATCAGGAGGGGCGTAGCGTCGCGCTCGACGAGGTCTTTGCTGGCGGCCTGGCAGGCGGTCCGTGAACTCGCTCCGGCGGCTTTGAGCAAAGGCATGCCGCGGGTTCTGCTGATCGGCCTGGACAGCGCCGATGCCGACCTGATCGAGCGGTGGTCCGACGAAGGGTTCCTGCCGACCCTCGCCCAGCTGCGCCGCGAGGGCCTCTGGGGCCGGCTGCGGACGACGGCCGAGGTGATGCACGTGTCGGCGTGGCCCTCCATCTACACCGGCACGACGCCCGGTCATCACGGCATGTACCATGCCTACCAGGCGCGCGCCGGCGAGCAGACTGCACTGCGCACGCGCCCCGAATGGTGCGCGCAGCCGCCGTTCTGGCAATTCCTCGACGACGCCGGGCAGAAGTGCATCGTCATGGATGCCTTCATGGATCATCCGCTCGAGCGCTTCCGAGGGATTCAGATCCTGGAGTACGGCACCTGGACTTGGTTCGGCGAGCCTGGCGCGTCGCCGCCCGGCATGCGCAGTGAGATCCTGTGCCGCTTCGGCGCGTACCCCTCGCCCGAGCACAGTCTCGTGGTCAACGTCCCGGACATCCGCTGGTTTCGCGAGCGCCTGCTCGCCGGCGCCGCCGTCAAGGCGCGGGTGGTCAATTGGCTGCTCGCTGAGCACGCCTGGGACATGGCGTTCGTGACGTTCGGCGAGCCGCACGGCGCCGGCCACTATCTCTGGCACGTCGGCGACCGCTCCTACCCATCGCACCCGGCGACGGTTCCAGCCGGGATCGGACATCCCCTACGCGACGTCTACGCGGCGGTCGACCAAGCCATTGGCGACATCCTCGGGCGGATCGACGATGACGTGACCGTGATCGTGGTCTCGGGCGATGGCATGGGGCCGAACTACGCCGGCAGCCACCTCCTTCCAGACCTGCTGCACCGGCTCGGCCTGTTCCACTCGGCGAACGTGGGCGATCGCGACGGCGCGGACGCACGGCCCAACAAGGGTCTTTTGGTCAGCCTGCGCGGCGCGATTCCCCTTGAGCTTCGACAATCCGTGACGCGCTGCCTGCCACGCAGCGTGCAGCACAAGCTGAGCTTGAAGTGGGCGAGCGCCGGCATCGACTGGCGTCGCTCGCGCGTCTCCTGCATTCCGAACGCCAACGAAGGCTATCTGCGGGTCAATCTGCGGGGGCGCGAGCCGCTCGGCATCGTCGATGCCGGCGCCAGCTTCACCGAGCTCCTCTCGGGCCTCGCCGCAGAGATGCGCGGGCTGCGCAACCCGGCCAACGGCCGTGCCGCGGCGGATCAGGTGTTTCTGATCGATGAGGTTTTTCCGGGGAGCAAACGCCGGCACCTGCCCGATCTGGTGATCGCCTGGGACCCGGACGCGCGGCTGCTGACCGAGCTGGCGGCGCCGAGCGCGGGCAAGATGGTCGGGCGGGCAGCCTATCAGACGTCGCCTTTCTACACCGGCAACCACCGCCCGAATGCGTTCGTTCTGGCGCGTGGTCCGGGCATCGCTGCAGGCGAGCGGCTCGAGCGGGGCCACATCATCGATCTCGCCCCGACCATCCTGACGCTCCTCGGCGTCGATCCACCGCCGTCGTTTGAGGGAAGTGTCTTGCCCAGGTTCGTCGCATAGATGGCTCGCATCACGATCTGCCCTTGGAGTTGCGCGCTGCGGGAAGGCATGCCGTGCTAGTCCGTGCTCAAGAAGCCTCGTTGGACGAGACATGTGCGGCATTGCAGGCCTGATTTGCTTCGACGCTGACTGCGGCGGGCAGCTCCACGAATCCCTGGTCCGCGGGATGTGCGAAGTCACCGCTCACCGCGGGCCGGATGACCACGGCGTGATGAGCCGCGGGCGCTTTGCGCTCGGCTCACAGCGCCTGAGCATCATCGATCTATCACCCGCAGGCCACATGCCCATGAGCGACGAGAGCGGCCGCTGGTGGATCACCTACAACGGGGAGGTTTACAACTTCGAGATCGTACGCGAGGAACTTCTCCGGCTTGGTCACAGCTTTCGCTCGCGCACCGACACCGAGGTGATCCTGCACGCCTACATGGAATGGGGCGAAGATTGCATGGATCGCTTCGTGGGCATGTTCGCCTTCGCCATCCTCGACGCGCAGGGCGAAGACGTCGTTCTCGTGCGCGATCGCTACGGCATCAAGCCCCTCTACTACGCCCGCCGAGGGCCGCACTTGCTGTTCGCGTCGGAGATCAAGGCTTTCATGGGGCTGCTCGAGCGACCGCAGGTGGACCGGCACAGCCTGCTCGAGTGGTCACTGTATCGCAATGTCGATGCCCTGACGCCCGAGACCCTTGTGGAGGGCGTGCGTTCCGTCCTGCCTGGCCACGTCGTCCGGATCCGTAACGGGGAGATATCGTCGAGGCAGTACTACTCCCAGATCGCCCATGTCAGCGAGGAGCGGTACCGGCAACACGAGGTCGCACGCCTCGAGGACGTGATCGAAGACATGGATGCGATTCTGAACGAGGCGGTCAAGCTACGACTCGTCAGTGACGTGCCGGTTGGCACGCTACTGAGCGGCGGCCTGGATTCGAGCGTGGTGACCTCGATCGCGGCCAAGTACACACGCGATCTCACTGCATTCCACGTCTCGGTCGAAGGCTTTCCGAATCTTGACGAACGCCAGCATGCGGAGGCGCTGGCCGAGCGCTTCGGTCTGTCACTCGTGCCGTTCAGTCTGACCAGCGAGAACTTCCGGCGCGAGCTGCCCCGCGTCATCTATTTCTCGGACCTGCCGCTCACTCACCCAAACTCGGTGGCCTACTACCTGATCTGCAAGGTGGCGCGCGCACATGGGGTCATCGTGCTACTTTCAGGAGAGGGTGCCGATGAACTGTTCGGCGGCTACAGCTGGAACTATCGCCGTAAGCGCATGCTCCTGCGGCTCCAGCCTTTGCTACAACGGATCCCAGCAAAGCTGTACGGCTGGCTGGCGCTGCTGGTCTACGGCCAAGCCGGCATGCCGGTCGGCGGGCACCGCTTCCGGGACAGCCTGCCGCCGACGGTCGACCTGATCGATCGCTATGCGCGCCGCGACTGGGCGGAGCGCTGTGCGAAGGCCTACAGCTTCGTCGGCGATCCGCGCGACCGCGAGGTGCTAGGCAGCATGCTCGCGGATCTCAGCGATTTTCTGTCCCCGCTCCTGCGCCGGCTCGATCGGACCAGCATGGGCGCTTCGGTTGAATGCCGCGTGCCGTTCCTGGACCATCGGCTGGTCCATCGGGCGATCAATCTGCCGCTCGACTACAAGGTCGGCCGCCACGCCGACAAGTGGATCCTGAAGCAGGTGGCTACTCGTTATTTCACCGGTCAGCTGGTGACCCGCAGGAAGATGGGTTTTCCCTTGCCACTCGAGCGGTATTTGGCGCCACTCGCCGACCTCGAGTTCTTCCAGGACGGCTTTTGCGAGCACACCCTCGGCCTCAGCCGCCGCGGCCTGGCGCATTTGGTGTCGTCCTGGCGGCGCTCGGTGCACGGCTTCTTCGGCCTACTGACACTCGAGATCTGGGGGCGCCTGTTCTTCATGGGCCAGTCGCTCGAGCAGGTGAGCCAGCAGCTCGAATCGATCGAAAGGAAGACCGCCGCATCAAGCGTCGCGGCATGTCGACCGTAGGCCGCCATGCCGCCCGCGGCGCCGCCATGCTCACGGCCGCGCAGCTGTGTCTCACCGCATCGTCGTACGTCGTGGCCGTGGTCCTGGCGCGCTGGCTCGGCCCCGCCGACTATGGCGTCTACGGCATCGTCTATTCGGTCCTGCTGACCGTCGAGCTGGTCGCCCGGCTCGGCATCCCGCAGGCCGTGTCCAAGCTCATCGCCGAGCGGCCTCTGGGACTCCCCGGCCTCGAGGCCACCGGCGTCACCCTGACCTTGATCGTCTCGGTGGCCGGGTTCGTGGCTTTCTGGCTCGCCGCACCGGCGCTCGCCGCCGCATTCCACGTGCGGGACGGCACCCATCTGTTTCGGATCGCGGCGCTCGATATCCCGCTCTACAGCCTATACGTCATGGCCGACCACATTCTGAACGGCCGGCGCGGCTTCGACGTCGAGAGCGCCGGTATCATATTGTACAGCCTGTCCAAGCTGGCCGGCATCCTGCTGCTCCACGCGCTTGGCATCTCGATCGTCGGCGCCCTCATCGTCAACGCGCTCGCCTCCGCGTTCGCGCTCGCGTTCCTCTTGCAACGCCTCGGCATGGCGATCCTGATGCCGACCCTGCGCCATTGGGAGCCGATACTGCGCCTCGCCGTGCCGGTCGGCGTTTCTCTTGGCGCCATGCAGCTGCTGCTGAGCATCGACCTCTGGCTCCTGAACGCCGTCGGGGTCGGCGTCCCCGAAACCGACAAGGGGCTGTACGTCGCGGCGATCAATCTTGCGCGCATGCCCAATCTTCTGGCCTTCGTGATGTTCGCGGTGCTGATCCCCTCGATCGCCCAAGCCCTGGCCACGGACGATGCGGCATCGGCGCAGAGGTCGGCGCGCGCGGCGATGCGGTTTCTGATCGCGCTGCTGGTGCCGGGCTGCGCGCTCGTGGCGGTCAACGCCCGCGAATTGATGGCGCTGCTGTTCTCGGCGCCCTACGCCGACGGCGCGCCCCTGCTCGTGCTTCTGATCTTTGCGCAAGGCCTGAGCTATACGATGTTCAACACGCTCTGCGGCATTCTGATCGCCTGCGGCCGGCAACGCGCGGCCGCAGGCATCGCGCTCGGCGTGCTGCCCGTGACCGTGCTCATCAATGTCGTCCTGATCGGCCTCTGGGGGGCGATCGGCGCGGCCGTCTCCGCGCTGCTCGCCCTGTCGGCGGCCGCCCTGCTCGCGGGCTGGTTCGCGGAGCGTGCCCTGGGCACGCTCCTGCCGCCGGGGGTGTTGGTGCGCACCATTCTCGCTAGCGCTCCGGTCTTGATCGCCGGCAAGCTGATCGAGACGGAGGACTTCGCCCTGCTGCTCGAGCTGGCCGGGCTTGGTCTCGCCTACGTGGCCCTGACCGTGGCGCTCGGCCTGCTGACGCGTGACGACCTGAAGTCGTTCCGGCCCGCCCCGGCGAAACACCGTAGCGATGTGGCATCCCGCTGATGCGTGCGGGTGCCCGGGTCGCCTCACCCTGAAGCGCGCATCCGACAGGATTAGCCGAGTGCAGAAAGTCTCGACCGGCGTGCCTCGCTCGCGCGACGCCGCGCAGCTGAAGTCTTCGCGGCACCGGTATCGCACAGAAACGCGGTGCCCCTGCCGCCGTGTGCAGGCTCCCCGCGCTCGGTGCGGCGCCGTTCCAGGTGCTCGGAGAGCCTGAGCGTCAGAGCTACTACGGTGAGCGTCGGGTTGGCGTGGCCGGCGCACGGGAACACCGAGCTGCCAGCCACGTACAGGTTGGCCACGCCGTGGACCAGGCCGTCCCGGTCGACCACGCCGGTGCGCGGGTCATCGCTCATCCGGGTGGTGCCCATGTGATGCGACGCGTCGGTGAATCTGGGCTCGCTTTCCGGGTTCTCGAGCCGGCCGAGGCCGGTCTGCTCGAGCCGATCGGCGAGCAGCTGCTGCAGGCGATGCATGCTGGCCAGCACCGTATCGCCGATCCGCCAGTCGAGGATCAGGCGGTTGACCCCCAGCCGGTCGACGGCGCGGCCGAGCTGGACCCGACTCGCCGGATCGGGCGGCTGCTCGCAGAAGTACACCACGACGAAGCTCGCAGGGCGCGGCCTGCGCGGCAGCGCCTGCCGCGCCAGCCAGCACCAGCGGTAGACAGAATGCGGCAGGATCTCCTTGGGCGTCAGCAGGTAGATTATGCCCGGGACGGCGCCAAGATCGACCCTGCCGAACTGCCAGCGCCGGCCGGCATGGCCTCGACGCAAAAGGATTTTCATGAGCTCGACCGACGACTGGTAGCTCCGCTGCGTGTACCCCGAAGCGGCGCTCTCGATGGTTAGATAGGGATTGAGCAGCCGCTCGCGCCGTTGCGTCTCTTCCGGCAGGCCAAGGCCGACCTGCACCTTGCCATCAGGCAGAGGAAAGCCGCGCAGCAGCGGCAGCCGGGAGCCCGCGCGCAGCCTCACCTTGCCGAACACGGCGCGCGGATGGTCCATGAAGTAGCGCCCGACCTGGTCGAACCGGTTGCCGATGCCGTGCGGCTGCCGGTCGCGCGAGGCGAGGAGCAGTCGAGCGTTCTCGAGGCCGCCGCAAGCGAGCACCACCGTCGACGCCTGCAGCGTGAAGCGCCGCCCGCTCAGGGTCGCGACCCGCAGCGACTCGACCCGGTTACCGGCGTCATTGAGCTGGATGTGCGTGACGTTGGCGTTCATCAGGACGCGCGTGCGCAGCGCCCGGGCGAGCGCCCGCCGGTACGCCGCGCCGAAGCGCATGGGCGCCGGCGCCCATAGGGACACGGTGGGGGTAAGGCGACCGTCCTCGAGCAGATGACGCTCGTCGGCGCTCATCCGTCCCTGATGAGCGCCGATCTTAAAGCGCTGCCAGTCGGGCAGGCGAAGTATCTCAGCGGCGCGCGGATAGTAGGACGCCAACGCCGTGTGACTGATCGGCCAACCGCTGTGCGGCACCCACGGCCGCGGCGCCATGTCGAACTGCGACAGCAGCATGCTCCGGCCCGCCCAGAGATTACAGGATCCGCCGAAGTAGCGGGCGCGCGACATGTAGTTCTCGCGCGGCGGGTAGCCGACGCTCTCGAGGTCGTAGAGCGACTGCGTGGCTTCGTCCGGGGCAAGATCCCCGCCTTCGATCAGGCATATGTCGCGTCCGGACCCAGCGAGCTCGAGCGCGAGCGTGATGCCTGCCGCGCCCGCGCCGACGATGCAGACGTCGGTCTGCAAACAGCGGTCCTCGAGGGTCCTGGCATCGATGATGCTCAAGGCTGTAACTCAAAGCGCCGGCGCGAACCGGCGCTCTCCTGGATCCAGGGCGGCAGAGCAGCGATCGGGCTGGATAAGCCGGTACTCCGCGTCAACGTTCGATATCACCACCATTCAAACCGTTCATCTTTGCACCGCGGTCGATCTGCAACCGCGCAATGACGCTTCGTCCTCAGGCCGCACGGTCAGCGCCGGCGCCAATCGGTTGCTCGCGCAGACCGCGGCGTAACGTTCGGCGCACGGCCGCAGGCGCCGTTCCTGGGTGACGAAGTCGACCGCCGCAAGCCCGAAGCGGGGCGCGGTACCTTCCGCCCACTCGAAATTGTCGATCAGCGACCAGTAGAGGTAGCCGAGCACAGGAACCTGGCTCTCGAGCGCAGCTGCCAGCGATTGAAGATGGCGCAGGAGAAACTCGCTGCGCAATGCCTCATCCGCGGTGGCGATCCCGTTTTCGGTGACCATGAGCGGCAGGCCGTAGGCCGCAAACTTCTCCAGCATCCGCCTCAGCCCGTCCGGATAGAGCTCCCAGCCCAGGTCGCTGAAACGGCGCGGCTCGCCGTGATGGTCCTCCAGACAATCATCGCCGAACACCACGGCGCGCCCGCGCGGCGACCAGCGCACCACCGTCCGGCTGTAGTAGTTGAGACCGATGAAATCGAGGCAGCGCCTCGGCGACCGCCCGAGCAGCAGGAACGGCAGGCGGTTCAACGCCCGATCGCGCATGGCGGCGGCGCAGCGATCGAGCAAACGCCCTGGATTGCAGGCCACGACCAGTGGTGCGCTGTGGGCCAGGCCAACCCTGGCGTCCGGGCGGTGTCGATGCAGGATCTCGTAAGCGGCGACGTGCGCCCGCATCATGTTGCGCATGGCCGACAGCGCCTGACGCCACGAACCCCGCACGCCCGGCGGCCAGGCGCCGGTGACGAAGGCATACTTGGCGTAAACCGTCGGCTCGTTGATCGAAATCCAGTAACGCACCTCGCCCGCCAGGCGCTGCGCCACCCGTTCGGTATAGTCGGCAAACCGCGCGACGGTCTCCTTGCGCAGCCATCCCCCCCGCTCGGTGAGCCACGCGGGATTGGTGAAGTGATGCAGGGTCACGACCGGTTCGATACCGCGCGCGCGCAGGGCCCGGACCACGTCGAGGTAGTGTTGCAGCGCGCCCTCGTCCCAGCGCCCCACGGCCGGCTCGATCCGGCTCCATTCGATCGAGAAGCGGTGCGCGTTATGTCCGATCGCGCGCGCCATGTCGAAGTCCTGCTCATAACGCTCGAAATGGCGGCAGGCCTGACCCGAGCGGTGCGGCAGCCGGCCGGCCTGCTCGTACTGCCACCAGTCGTTCCAGAAGTTGTTCCCCTCGACCTGGTGGCTCGATGTCGCGGCGCCCCAGAGAAAGCCCTCGGGGAAGCGGAACGGGCTGTCGTTCATGCCGGTCTCCTGATCGGCCTACGGTCTGCAGTGTCGCTCAGCGGAGCAACAGGGCTCCAGACGGGACGACCGCAGGAGTCCCAAAAGCCATAGACTCGAACGTCGCCCGGCATCTGCATGGTTGCTGACTCGCATCGCCCAACGCTGCGCGCAATGGAGCGGCGCCGAGGAAATGCTCCGGCGCGCGCGCAGTCGACAAGCGCCGCACTATCCGGGACGTTGCAATTCAGCACGGATCCGCGGAACCACTCGGGAAGCGGGTACAAAGCCCCAGAATTGATTGCCGCGGGCAGGCCTTAGCAACGAGCTTCAATGGTAAGTTGGCCACTGCCGGAACCCTTAGCCTCGAGCTTCGCAACTGAGCGTAAGGCAGCGGCTGACCAGGCTGTGTCCCGCCGTCTCACAGCAGCGGACCGCACAGAGACACCGCGGCAGCGGGCGGCGAAGCGCGCCCTGGCCCGCCAAGGACGAGTCGCGCCGCGGCGCGGCTCTTACTCGAGAAACGCCGTATACCTGTCCATGAGCGGTAACACCGCGTCGCGGCCTGCCGGCGGCAGGGCGAACAGCGCGCGCTCGACCCCCGCCGCCTTGCACTGCGCCAGATATCCCTCCTCGGGCTTGGCGCCGAACAGCGTGGTCGACACCGTCCTGATGTCGCGACCCGCCTCCTCGGCCGCCGCCCGGAGCCGGTTCATTTCCGCCTGGGGATCGCCGAAGCCCCGGCCGCGCGGGAACCAGCCGTCGCAGAACTCCATCACCCGGCGCAGCGTGTACTTGGTCTCGCCGCCCAAGAGGATCGGCGGATGCGGCTTTTGCACTGGCTTGGGCCACGACCAGATCGGCTCGAACGCGGTGAACTCGCCCTGGTAGGATGCCTCGTCCTGGGTCCAGATCGCCCGCATCGCCTTGGCGCGATCGGCCATGACCCGAAAGCGCGTGTCGAAGGCCGTGCCGTGGTTCGCCATCTCCTCGACGTTCCAGCCGGCGCCGATGCCGAACTCGAAACGCCCGTTCGAGATCAGATCGAGGGTCGCGACCTCCTTGGCGGTCACGATCGGGTCGCGCTCGGTGAGCAGGCAGATGCCGGTGCCGAGGCGCAGGTTTTGGGTGGCTGCAGCGGCCGCGGCCAGACCAACGAAGGGATCGAGCGTGTGCGAATACTCCCGGGGCAGTTCGGCGCCGCCGGGCCAGGGCGTCCGGCGACTTACCGGGATGTGCGTGTGCTCGGGCACGAACAGCGACTCATAGCCGCGCTCCTCGAGGGCTCGTGCAGCCTCGACGATGGGCATGGAGTAGTCGGTGGCGAAATAATAGAAGCCGATCTTCATTGGCTGCGCCTCCTCCGGTCGGGCCCTCCAGCCTACTCGGCTCCGGACGTCGCTGGTAGTGTGGGCCGCGTGCGATCATCTGCCATCGCCGGCTGGCCTGGCAAGCGCGAGGGTCCCGGGGCCTGCAATCCATGGAGCGAAAGGGGACGTGGGCCGTCGTGCCGGTCAAGAGCTTGCGCCACGCCAAGCAGCGGTTGGCTGAGATCCTAGCCGCGAAGGAGCGCAAGGAGCTGGCGCGCGCCATGGCGGAGGACGTGCTGCGCGCGCTTGCCGCGAGCCCCGCTCTCGTGGGCATTCTGCTGGTGACGCGCGATCCGGAGGCGCGGCGACTCGCCGCACGTCACGGCGCCCGCGTCCTGCTCGAGGAAGACGAGCGCGGACACTCCGCCGCCGCCAGCCTCGGCGCGCGCGCCCTCGCCCGAGACGGCGCCGCGACCATGCTGCTGCTACCGGCGGACATCCCGCTGGTGACGTCCGCGGACGTCGACGCGGTGCTCGGGGTCCACGGCGAGGCGCCGGCGATCACGCTCTCCCCCGCCCGTGACGAGCGGGGCACCAATGCGCTGGCCTGCTCCCCAGCGGACGTGATGCCGCTCAGTTTCGGCGGCGACAGCTTCGTCAGCCATCTGCGGCGCGCACGGGCTCACGGCGTCGAGCCGCGGGTCGTGCGCCGCCCCGGGCTCGCCCTCGACCTCGATACGCCGGACGACGTCGCGG
>JBKPNX010000033.1:0-86594 GCA_046732855.1 Pseudomonadota bacterium | reverse complement strand
TGGTTTTCGCCCGGCATGGTACCGCCGTTATCGGGCCAAGCTTACAAGTGCCAACGACAACCGTATGGCTCTCGCTGCCTAACCTTTAGGTAAGCGCGGTCTGCGGGGGGGACCGGGCAACAGAAGCCCCCCGCACTGGCTGCCCTTCGGGGCAAGCGCGGTTCGGGGGGCACCGGGCAACAGAAGCCCCCCACTTCATAGGACGCGCCGCGGGCGCGCCCTGTCGAACAACAGGTCCGAGCCGCCGAGCCGCCAGCGCAGCAGCCCAGCACCATGCCCGATCAAGCTCTCGATTACGGCCGGCTCGTCGAACGCGCGCTGCGCCAGGTCGTGCGCGATGCGCTGGAGGTCGTGGCGACCCAGGGCCTGCCCGGCCAGCATCACCTGTACATCACCTTCCGCACCGACCATCCCGGCGTGGCGCTGCCCGATGATCTGCGCGCGCGCTACCCGACCGAGATGACGATTGTGCTGCAGCACGAATTCTGGGGTCTCGAGGTCGAGGATGGCCGCTTTTCGGTGCTGCTGAAGTTCGGCGGCGTGCCGCAGCGGCTCGAGGTGCCGTTCGACGCGGTGAGCGTGTTCGCGGATCCGAGCGTCGAGTTCGGCCTGCAGTTCACGACCGCCTCGGCGGCGCCTCCTGCCGCCGGCAAAGCGCAACCGCGCGATGCCCGCCGTCCGAACGAACCCGAGCGCGCCGCCGCCGCGGGGCCAAACGAACCCGGCCAAGCTCCGGCGGAGGACGGCAGCGCCGAAGTCGTCGCGCTCGACCGCTTCCGCAAGAAGTAGCGCCGGCACGCACGGGGCGCACCGATTGACAGGTTGGGCCGCGCGCGCCTTGATTGCGCCCGGGCAACTGCAGCGCAGGTTCTGGATGATGTCCCGCGATCCTTCGGTACGCGTCGAGACCGACACCTTCGGCCCGATCGAGGTGCCGGCGGATCGCTACTGGGGCGCGCAGACCCAGCGCAGCCTGCAGAACTTCCGCATCGGCGCCGAGATCATGCCGGCGCCTCTGGTGCGCGCGCTCGGCATCGTCAAGCTCGCCGCAGCGCAGGTCAACCGCGCCCATGGCCAGCTTGAGCCGCGCCTTGCCGATGCGATCGCGCGCGCTGCCGAGGAGGTCGCCGACGGCGGGCTGAATCAGCATTTCCCGCTGGTGGTGTGGCAGACCGGCTCCGGCACCCAGACCAACATGAACGCGAACGAGGTGATCGCGAACCGGGCCAACGAGCTGCTCGGCGGGTCGCGCGGTGCCAAGGCGCCGGTGCATCCGAACGACCACGTCAACCGCAGCCAGTCGTCCAACGACACCTTTCCGACCGCGATGCACATCGCCGCGGTCGAGCAGCTCCATCACGAGCTCCTGCCGGCGCTCGAGCACCTGCTGGCCTCGCTCCAGGCCAAGGCGGAGGAATTCCAGGAGATCATCAAGATCGGCCGCACCCACCTCCAGGACGCGACACCGCTCACTCTCGGTCAGGAGTTCTCAGGCTACGCGCAGCAGATCCGCTACGGCATCGCCCGGATCAAGCAGACCTTGCCGCGACTCTGCGAGCTCGCTCAGGGTGGCACGGCGGTCGGCACTGGGCTCAACAGCTTTCCGGGTTTCGCGGAGCGCTTCGCCGAGGAGGTGGCGCGGATCACCGGCCTGCTGTTCGTCAGCGCGGAGAACAAGTTCGAGGCGCTGGCGACCGAGGACGCTTCGGTCGAGCTGTCCGGCGCGCTCAACGTGCTGGCCGTCAGCCTGACCAAGATCGCGAACGATATCCGCCTGCTCGGCTCAGGGCCGCGCTGCGGCCTCGGCGAGCTGCGCCTGCCCGAGAACGAGCCGGGCTCGTCGATCATGCCGGGCAAGGTCAACCCGACCCAGTGCGAAGCCATGACCATGGTCTGCGCGCAGGTCATGGGCAACCACGTCACGGTGACGATCTCGGGCGCGACGGGTCATCTCGAGCTCAACGTGTTCAAGCCGGTGATCACCTATAACGTGCTGCAGTCGATCCGGCTGCTGGCCGACGCGGCGCGCAGCTTCGCCGATAAATGCGTGATCGGCATCGAGGCCGATCGCGAGCGGATCGATGATCTGCTGCACCGCTCGCTGATGCTGGTCACCGCGCTCAACCCGAAGATCGGCTACGATAACGCCGCCAGGGTCGCGAAGAAGGCCCATGCCGACGGCACCACGCTCCAGGAGGCGGCGGTCGCGCTCGGTCTGCTCACGGCCGAAGAGTTCGAGGCGCTGGTCCGCCCCGAGAAGATGCTCGGACCTAGCTGACGCTGAGGCGCGCTGCGCCGGCGCTGCCCGAGCGCTGCGGCATTTCCGATCCGGTTGAATCCTCGGCAAAGTTAACGACATAGAAAGCAACCGAGGGAGCACCGGCGCGACACGCTTTCCCCGCGCTTCTCTTGCGTTGAGGACGCCTCCCCCAATCGGAAGGCCAGCGATGCCACCACGTCACCCGGGCGCTTGGATGTGGGCCGAAGCCTGCGAACTGCTGGACCGCGCCGAGCGCCTGCACCGCCAGTTCTTCGTGCCGCAGGGCACGCGAGGGCGGCAGCCGAGCTGGGAGCCGCCGGTCGACCTGCTGGAGACCGACGAAGAGCTCTCGATCTACGTCGCCTTGCCCGGCGTCGACAAGGAGCAACTCGAGGTCGTGGTCGAGCAGGGCACGCTGATCGTCAGCGGCGAGCGCTCGATGCCTGGGCGGGCGCGTGGCACGGTGATCCACCGGCTCGAGATTCCTTACGGCCGGTTCGAGCGACGCATCGAGCTGCCGCAGGGCCGGTACGATGCAGTCCGGCGCGAGCTGATCGACGGTTGCCTGACGCTGGGCCTCCGCAAACTGACCAAATCAGGTCGATGACCATGCAAGATCAAGCCCATCGCGCCGCCGCCGGGGGTGAGCCGGTAGCCGCCAAGCCGGTTCAGGAGCCCGACGCGTCCGCGCGCAACAACGCTTCGACGCTGCCGGACGACGTCCTCTGCATCGTGCCGGTGCGCAACGTCGTGCTGTTCCCGGGCATCGTCATGCCGCTGTCGCTCGGCCGGCCCAAGTCGATCGCCGCGGCGCAGGAGGCGGCGCGCAGCCAACGCCCGCTCGGCGTGCTGTTGCAGCGGGTCGCCGACGCCGACGACCCGACGCCCGAGCAGCTGTACGAGGTCGGCTGCCTGGCGGGCATCCTGCGCTACGTTACCGCGCCCGACGGCAACCACCACATCGTATGCCAGGGCCAGCAGCGCTTTCGCGTGCGCGAGTTCGTGCCGGGGTACCCGTTCCTTGCAGCGCGCATCGAGCGGATCGAGGAGCCGGAGACCGCCACGCCCGAGGTCGAGGGGCGGCTGTACCGCCTGAAGGAGCAGGCGCTCGAGGCCCTGCAGCTGCTGCCGCAGGCGCCGCCTGAGCTGGTCAACGCCGTGCAGGCGGCGAGCACGCCGTCGCAGGCGGCCGACCTGGTCGCGAGCTTCATGGACCTGCGGCCGGAGGAGAAGCAGCAGATCCTCGAGGCGATCGATTTGCGCGCCCGCCTGGACAAGGTCCTGGAGATGCTCGAGCACCGGATCGAGGTGCTCAAGATCTCGCGCGACATCGGCCAGCAGACCCGAGATGCGGTCGAAGGCCGCCAGCGCGAGTACATCCTGCGCGAGCAGCTGAAGGCGATTCAAAAGGAGCTCGGCGAGACCGAGGGGAACGCTGCCGAGTTCCAGGAGCTGGAGAAGGCGATCGCCGAGGCCGGCATGCCCGAGGAGGCGGAGCAGCAGGCGAAGAAGGAGCTGAAGCGCCTGGAGCGCATGCCCGAGGCCGCGGCCGAGCACTCGATGGTGCGCACCTATCTGGACTGGCTGATCGAGCTGCCCTGGTCGAAGCTGAGCGAGGATAGCATCGACATCGCGGAAGCGAGGCGCATCCTGGATGAGGACCACTACGGCCTGCCCAGGATCAAGCGGCGCATCCTCGAGTATCTGGCGGTGCGCAAGCTCAACCCGCAGGGAAAGAGCCCGATCCTCTGCTTCGTCGGCCCGCCCGGCGTCGGCAAGACCTCGCTCGGCCAGAGCATCGCGCGCGCGACCGGGCGCAAGTTCGTGCGCACCAGCCTCGGCGGCGTCCACGACGAGGCCGAGATCCGCGGCCATCGGCGCACCTATATCGGCGCGTTGCCGGGCAACATCATTCAGGGCATCCGCAAGGCGGGCACGCGCAATCCGGTGTTCATGCTGGACGAGATGGACAAGCTCGGCGCCGGCTTTCACGGCGATCCGTCCTCGGCGCTGCTCGAGGTGCTCGATCCGGAGCAGAACAACACGTTCCGCGACAACTACCTGGCAGTGCCGTTCGATCTCAGTCAGGTGATGTTCATCGGCACGGCGAACGTGCTGGAGTCGATCCCGGGTCCCCTGCGCGACCGCATGGAGGTGATCGAGCTGCCGAGCTACATCGAGGACGAGAAGGTCGAGATCGCGCAGCGCTACCTGGTCCGGCGCCAGCTCGCGGCGAACGGCCTGCGGCCCGAGCAGGCCGAGATCACCGAGGCGGCGCTGCGCCAGCTGGTGCGCGACTACACGCGCGAGGCGGGCGTCCGCAATCTCGAGCGCCAGATCGGGGCGGTGCTGCGCAACGTGGCCGTGCGCATCGCCGAAGGCAGCGCGCAGCGCGTGCGGATCGAACCGGAGGACCTGCACGCGATCCTCGGCGCGCCCAAGTTCGACAACGAGGTCGCGGTGCGCACCTGCATTCCGGGCGTGGCGACCGGGCTCGCCTGGACCCCGGTCGGCGGCGACATCCTGTTCGTCGAGGCGACCCGCGTCGCCGGCGGCGGCAAGCTGATCCTCACTGGCCAGCTCGGCGAGGTCATGAAGGAGAGCGCGCAGGCGGCGCTGAGTCTGGTCAAGTCGCGCGCGTCGCGCCTCGGCGTCGATCCGGCGCTGTTCGAGAAGAGCGACATTCACGTGCACGTGCCGGCGGGCGCGATTCCCAAGGATGGTCCATCCGCGGGCGTCGCCATGTTCACGGCTCTCGTCTCGCTGCTGACCGACCAGAACGTGCGCGGCGACACCGCCATGACCGGCGAGATCAGCCTGCGTGGCCTCGTCCTGCCGGTCGGCGGGATCAAGGAGAAAGTGCTGGCGGCGCACCGCGCCGGACTGCAGCGCGTGCTGTTGCCGGCGCGCAACCGAAAGGACTTCGAGGATGTCCCCGAGAGCGCGCGAGAGGCCCTGGAATTCGTCTGGCTGGAGACGGTCGACGACGCCATCCAGGCGGCGCTCGGCGATGAAGGCTACGCCGATCAGGACGCGCGCGTGAGCGAGCCGGCGTCGGCGTGAGCCTCGAGCTCGACCACGGTTTCGGGACCAGGAGGTTGCCGTAGCGGCACACCGTCCCGAAAGCGTGGGATACCAGCTGCTCGACACGCCGACGCTGATTGCCGCCGATCTCTTCGCTCGGGGAGAGTCTGGGCGCCGGTCGAGACTCGGTGTGAACTCGACATCGCGGCGCTGCGCGGCCCATGATGATTGACGAGGTTGGCACGGGAAGGGGCAGCGACATTCGCGGCCCGGCTCGAACCGCTCCTGGTCTACTACAGGGCTGGCAGCGCGGCAGACAGCTGAAGGCAGGCGGGTTCCTGCTGCTCGCCAGCGTGGTCGAGGCCAGATAAGTCGCCTGATCGGGATCGAGATCCAGATCGAAAGGGCTCGGTTCGGCAAAGGTTGAGTTGAGCAGCGCCCGGAAGGGTTCTGCGGCTACGCGCCGCCTCGGCCGAACAGCATTGCCGTTAGGCCGAGCGCTTCGGCGGCACGCGCCGTGACATGGTCTGCGGTTGCAAGGACTCCTGCGGCAAGAGGGCGGGCTATCGCGAGACGGGCTTCGAGCGGGAGGTTCGCCCGTGGCGCCTCACAGCGCGCTCGCCGTGCCGGTCAGCGCAAACGGCATATTGGTCAGGCCAGCGCTGAAATGCACGCCATTATAGAAGCGGCAGCCCTCGTGGCGCCAGGACCGCGGCGTCAACTGCACGAAGCCGTACAGGTTGCAGTCGCGGAAGGTCACGTCGAGCACGCTCGCGCCGACGCTGCTGAGCCAACCCGTGATGTCGCACCGCTCGAACCGCACGCTCTCAACGATCTTGTCCAGCTCAACCTGCCGGCAGCTGAGTTGGCAGTCGATGAAGTCATTGCGCTTGGCGACGGTCGGCCAGCAGACGGTGTTGGCGTCGGCTGTGCAGCCCTCGAACGTGACGTGCCAGCCTGTACCGGCGATCGGGGTCTCCGTGCCAGGTGCCCGACTGCGCCCGCCGACGAAGTTGGCGTGCCGAATCTTGAGCGAGCGGTTGAGCTGCCTTCCATCATCGAGCCGTAGCCGCCAGATCCGCGGCGCGCCGTAGAGACGGCTGCTGGATCCGTCCGGCAAGTCCGGCCAAGCGGCGTCATAGCTGAAGCGGAAGGGATCATGAAAGCGCAGCGTGCGATCATCCACGACCTCGCGCACCGTCTTCCACTCGAAATAGCGGAAATTGGGCGGCCATCCCCAGCCCTGCGTGCCCTCCTCGTTGGTCTGCTGGATATAGCCGGCCACCAACACGCGGTCGCCCGGCTGGTACTGCCCGGCCACCTTGTCACGGAGCTTGACCACGTCGGTCTGGACGAAGCCGCCCTTGTCAACCGCGCGCACGCTCTCGATCAGGTGGCCGGGCTGGAAGTGGTCAATGGTCTGCGGCGCCGGGTACTCGGGCTTCCACACGAGCGGGCCAGAGCCGAGCGGAAGGATCGGATCGGCGAAGCACTCGACCGTCGAGTGATTGAACTCGAGGATCACCGAGCGGTCACCGAACATCGCCCAACGGTTGTCGGCGTAACAATAGTGGCCGGGCTCGAAATCGACGTGCCACACCCGGTCCTTTCCGGCCCTGATCTGGTCGCGGATCGCGACGAGGGCGGCGGTGTTGTCGGTCTTGCCGTCACCGACCAGTCCGAAATCCTCCGCTCTGAGCACGCTGGTGGTCCCTGCGTTTTCAGGGCCGCCGCCCCTCAAGGGAGCTGTACCGGGCCGGTGCCCGCCCCAAGCGCCCCGATCTCGGTGAAGCCGCCGCCGTCGCCCTTGTTGGTGGACCAGTCATCGACGGCGCCGTAGAGCTGGATCTGGGCGCCCGATGGCCAGCCGGCGGGATTGGCTGGCCTGCCCCCGGCCGTAATGAACAGGCGGCGGTTCGCCTCGACGCTGAAGTCGATCACCGCTCCGCCAAAACGCATCCAAACATCGGCAACATCCCCCTCGTATGAATTGTTCCCGGCGACGTCATTCGCGCCGATCGGGTAATCCGTATCAGTGAAGTCCATCTCATTGTTGTTGAACGTGTCCCAAACAATACCAGCCGTACCATCGTCCCGATAGGCCTGCCTTCCTCCCGCGTCGGCGAGATCGAAGGACCACAGGAGGTGGTGCCAATTGGTGTCGGTCAACCCGGTGAACTGAAGGCGAAGCGACGTTGCGCCCGCCGCGGTCAAACCGAAAAGATCCCAGACCCCGACACCTAGTCCGTAGAGCAGGGCCGAACGCGAGTTGGCGCTCTGGAAGAAGCCCGCGAAATTGGTCGTGTCGGCATTGCGCAACCACACGCTCCCCGACCACACCTTGCTGTCCGATACGCCGGTCAGCGCACCACCGCGAGTGAGGCGGGTAGCGCCGTTGAAGTTGACCGAGGTCGCCGCGTAGGGTGCCCCCGCGCTCGCGGGTTTCGACCGCCGCGGGTTGAGGCCGAGGGTTCTGCTCACGCCTCTCAATCTGAACGACGTCATTGATAGGGCCTTCGATCGTTGCGAGAGCTACGACCGTTCGGGGAACGAACGAACGGGGCGGGACCTGGGCTCCGGGCTTCCAGCCGTCCGATGATGCCCATGAGCGGGACCTTGTAGCGCGCCCTCAACGCCGTGTCAAGGAATAGATACCTAATAAGTCGCAGAGGCAATGTGTGCCGTCTTCTTGGCAGCGGGGCCGAACTGGTCAGGGACCATGAGGCCGGGAGAGATTCGCCAGCGCGTAAGCCTGGGGCATTCCTATGAGAGGTCAGCATGCTGGATGCGGCGGCCGTTCGGTGCGCCATCTCACCCTCTCTTTGACCCCATCCAGCTGCGCGATGACCATGGGATCCCTGCGCGGGCGAGTGCCACGTTCGCAACGACGCCCTATCGTGCGGCGCAAAACATTCGCCGGTCGGGACCGAGCTCGCGCAACGCCCTGAAGCATGGCTCCAATGCGCCTGCTCACCACCTAGCCGCGCCCGTCCCCTTGCCACGACGCTGCACGCTGTCCTGCCAAGATCGATCCCGATGGGTTTGATCTGCATGGCTCGTCCCCTGCCAAGGTCATCATGTCCACCAGGGCCCCTGGCAGGCCCCGCAGGGGGACCCATCCCGTCACCTGATGGCCAAGGAAGACAATGGCTTGCTCAGAACAAGGTGCGGATTGCGGTCGTGCTGGACCGCTGAGAAGTCGCCGCGCCTCGCCCGACCCCGATCGCCCGGACGGGCTCAGGCGGGCCGCACGCAGACAAGCATCGGACCGAGCTGGTCGATCCGGGTGCGAATGGTGCGCGCGCGCTGCTGAAGATATTTGGTGGGACGCGCCGGGGACCAGCTGCGTGGCCGAGGCAGGATCGCGGCGAGCAGCGCGGCCTCGCGTTTGCCCAAGTCTCTCGCCGACTTGTCGAAGTAAGTGCGCGCCGCGGCCTCGGCGCCGTAGATGCCCGGGCCGAACTCGGCGATGTTGAGATAGACCTCGATGATCCGCCGCTTGGGCCAGAGCAGCTCGAGCTGCGGCGTGAACCAGGCTTCCAGCGCCTTGCGCGCCAGGTCCCGACCGGGCCACAGGAACAGGTTCTTCGCGGTCTGCATGGTGATCGTGCTGGCGCCCCGCGCGCGCCCGCCGGCCAGGGCGGCGTCGATCTGGCCGCCGAGCTCCTTCCAGTCGAAGCCGGCGTGCTCGCAGAACCGGTTGTCCTCGGCCGCGATGACCGCCTGCGGCAGCGCCGGCGCGATCGCCTCAAGCGGCACCCACGTCTTATCCAAGCCCTCGCCCTGGACCAGCCGGATCAACATGAGCGGGGTGATCGGCACCGGCAGGAAGCGATAGGCGAGGAGCAGCGCCGAGGGCGCGAGCAGGAAGATCGACAGCCCGATCACGAGGACGCGCCGCCTGCCGCCGCGCGCGGCGGACGCGATGTGGCGGGGAGCAACAACCCTAACGACGTGACTTGCGGGCCGCCACGGCATCCGCGAGCACGCACAAGAGCTCGAACATGATCGATGCGCCGGTGAGCGCGGTGAGGCCCGACGGATCGAACGGCGGCGAGACCTCGACCACGTCCGCGCCGATCAGGTCGAGCCCGCGCAGCGCGCGGATCATGGTCTGCGCCTCGAGGCTCGTGAAGCCGCCCACCTCGGGGGTGCCGGTGCCCGGCGCGAACGCCGGGTCGAGACCGTCGATGTCGAAGCTGACATAGGTCGGGCCGTCGCCGACCACCCGGCGCGCCTCGGCCATCGTCGCCGCGATGCCAATGTCATAGACCTCGGGCATGTAGATCACGCGCATACCCGATTCGTGACTGAATTTCCACACGTCGCGATCGTTGATGCCGCCGCGGATACCGATCTGGACGGTGCGCCGCGGATCGAGCAGGCCCTCCTCGACCGCGCGCGCGAACGGCGCGCCATGGTGATAATTGGAGCCGAGATAATTGAACCCGGTGTCGCAATGGGCGTCGATGTGCACCATGCCGACCGGCCGCTCCGCCCCGAGCGCGCGCAGGATGGGCAGCGAGATCGAGTGGTCGCCGCCGGCACTCAGCGGCACCACGCCGGCCGCACGGATGCGCTTGAAAAACGCCCCGATCTCCTCGAGCGAGCTTTCCAGATGGAACGGCCGCTGCACCCACGCATCGCCGAGATCGGCCACCGTGCACAGCTCGAACGGCGCGATGCCGCTCGCCTGATTGATCTTGCGCATCAGCGAACTCTGGTTACGGATCTCGCGCGGGCCGTGCCGGGTGCCCGTGCGATTGGTCACGCCGCCGTCGAACGGCACCCCGATCAGCCCGATGTCGATGCCGTCCAAGTCCTCGCGATAGGGTGCCCGCATGAAGGTCGCGAGCCCCGTGTAGCGGGGGCGCGCCATGGGATCCTCGAATTCGGGCAGAAGGGCCATGAGCAGAGAACTCCCACCTAGCGAACTGGCAGGCCAGGATCGCACCGCCGATCCGCTCCACTAATGCCGGCACCGCCGTGACGCAAGCAGGGCGTGGCAGCCGTGGCGGCTCTGGCCCGGACACAGCCGAATGGCGCCAACCGCCATCGGCGTCATCGCCCCGGCCGTAGCCGCTGCATTCCCCGTTGGGTCGTCGAGAGCCGGTGGTTCCGACGTGCCGGCCGCCACGGGCCGCGGGTCTCGGTCGAGACCGCAGCGTCCTTCGACCGGCGCCGCAAAGTCGCCGCGGCAGCCGGTTGACCGATCCCTGCGGCGGCGGCATCCTGCTTTGGCACGTGCTCCCCGGCCGGTCGGGAACGGAGCCCGTCTTGAGAAGCCGCCGCGCCAGTCGGGCGGCATCGATCCGGACAGGCGGACGCCCGGTGCCGACGTGAGAGCGACGCGCGTACGCCGCCACGTGCGGCCGCGTACCCGGGGGGCAACCGCTACAGGAAACGCATGATGCAGATGTCGCGCACCAAGCTCATCGTCACCGCTCTGGTCGTGCTGCTGGCAATCGTCGGCTGGGCGATGTACGCCGCGATCCGCTCCGGATACGACAAGCAGGAAGCGCGCTTCGCTGACGAGCGAGCCCAGCTCACCGCCCGCATCGCCAGCCTGAGCGGCGAACGCGATCAGCTGGCCGGCCAGCGCACCGAGCTCGAGCAGACGCTGGAGAAGGAGCGTGCCGCGGCCGGCGACCTCGCCAGCCTGCGCGAGCGCATCAATGCGGCTGCGGGCGCCCTAAATCAGCGTATGGACACGCTTGGGGCGCGCGAGCGCGACCTCGCCGCGATCGATACTTCGCTCGCCGAGGCCAAGCGGCAGCTGGCGGGGCTCGAGGAGCGACAGGCGACGGCGAAGCAGAGGCTCGGGTCCCGACTTGCGGCGCTCGGCGGACGGGAGCGCGATCTTGCCCAGGCGGAGCGGACGCTGAGCAAGACCGGGGCGCGTCAGGAGGCGTTGACCACCACCCTCGACCAGCTGACCAAGAGCGTCGCAGAAAAGCGCGCCGCGCTCGGCGCGCTCAACCTCGAGCTGGGCACGCTGGAGCGGGACCGCTCGCATCGAGCCAACGACCTGGCGAACGTGGAAGCCGAGCTCGCCGCGACGCGCACGAACCTGGACCAGGTGCAGGCGCAGCTGGACAAGGCGCTCCTGGCGCAGAGCGTAGCGGAGCTGGAGAGCCGCCAAGCGGCCCTGCAGCAGCAGCTGACGAGTCTGGATGCGGAACTGGCGCACAAGAAGCCGCTGTTCGCGCGCAGCGTCGATCTCAGCCGCGAGATCGCGACCGTTGACGAGCAGCTGCGCTCGCTTACCGCACAGCGGGCCGAGCGCGCCAAGGAGTTCAGTGACGTGGTCACCAAAATCGAACAGCCGGCGCCGGGCCAAGGCGCGGGCGTCCGGCGCAACACAGGCGCAGCTGGCGGCAACCGTGCCGGCGCAGCCTCTGAACCGGCCTCGGCCGACGGCGGCCCCCACGCGAAGACAGGCCCCACGGAAGCCCGGGCGGCCGGCGAGTAGCACCGGGATCGAGGATCAGCACGCCGGTACGCCGGTTGCCACCTGGAGAGGTGCCGCTGCGATCGAGCGGCGCTGCCTCGGGCCGCGCGGGCAAGTCAGTGGGACGCCTACTGAGGCAGGCCGAGCCGCCTGACGATCGTGGCCGCGATCGCATCGGGCGCGCCGCCCACGTCGACCGTAATGGCATCGGCAGGCGGTTCGAGCGCGGCGAACTGGCTGTCCAAGAGGGTTGCCGGCATGTAGTGCCCGCGGCGGCAATCCAGACGCTCACGGATCAGGGCCGGGTCGCCCTTCAGATGCACGAAGCGCACGTCCGAGCGATTCTTCGCCAGCACGTCCCGGTAGCTTTGCTTGAGCGCGGAGCAGGCGAGGACAACGGTTTTTCCGCTCGCGAGCCAGCGGTCGATCTCTGCGCTCAGCTGCTCGAGCCAGGGCCAACGGTCGGCATCCTGGAGCGGGACGCCGCGGCGCATCTTGTCGACGTTCTGCGGTGGATGATAGGCATCGCCCTCGGCGAACTCGGCACCGATCGCCCGGGCGAGCAGCTCGCCGACCGTGGTCTTGCCGGAGCCGCTCACGCCCATGAGCACGATCACCATCGGCTTGGCGGTGCAGCCCGATGCCGGCTTGCCTCGCTGGCGTCTTCGGGCATGACCCCAACTCCGAGACCGCGGCCGAATGGAAGCATCGCCGATCCCGCCGCGCCGCAGCCTCACCCTGATAGGGCCGACCAGTCGCTGTGAAAGCTGCCCGGTCGGTCGACCCGCTCGTAGGTGTGGGCACCGAAGTAATCGCGCTGGGCCTGGATCAGGTTGGCCGGCAGCTTGGCGGATCGATAGCCGTCGTAGTAAGCGAGCGCCGAGCCGAGCGCCGGGGCCGCGAGGCCGCGATGCGCGGCCAGAACGATCGCCTCGCGCAGGCCATTCTGGCTCTCTGCGAGCAGCGCGGCGAAGTACGGATCCAGCATCAGATTGGCGAGCGCCGCATCGCGCGCGTACGCCTCCCGAATGCGATTGAGGAGGCGAGCGCGGATGATGCAGCCGCCGCGCCAGATCCGCGCGATGGTGCCGAGATCAAGGCCCCAGCGGTATTCGGAGCTGGCCGCCGCCATGACCGCGAAGCCTTGGGCGTAGGCCGCGACCTTGGCGGCGAGCAGCGCATCGCGCAGGGTGTCCAGGTCGACGATCGAGGCATGAGCCTCGTGCGCCGCCGGTCCGGCGAGGCGCGGCGCCGCATACACCCGCTCGTCCTTGGCGGCCGAGAGAGAGCGGGCGGCGACCGCCTCGCCGATGGTCGGCGCCGCCACTCCGAGCTCGAGCGCCGCCGCGACCGCCCAGCCTCCCGTGCCCTTCTGGCCGGCTCGATCGAGAATCACCTCGACCATCGGTTGGCCGGTCTCGGGGTCACGCTTGCCTAGGATATCGGCCGTGATCTCGATCAGGTAGGAGTCGAGATCGCCCTGGTTCCACGCTGCGAAGGTGGCCTGCATCTCGGGGTAGCGGAGGCCTAGGCCATCCTTCATCAGGGCATAGGTCTCGGCGATCAGCTGCATGTCGGCGTATTCGATGCCGTTGTGCAGCATCTTGACGAAATGGCCGGCGCCGTCCGGCCCGAGACGGGCGCAGCAGGGCGCGCCGTCGACCTTGGCGGCGATCGCCTCGAGGACCGGCTGCACGCGCTCATAGGCTTCAGGCGCGCCGCCCGCCATGATCGATGGGCCATGGCGCGCGCCCTCCTCGCCGCCGGAGATGCCGGTGCCGAGCAGGCGCAGCCCGCGTTCGCCGAGCGCCCGCTCGCGGCGGATGGTGTCCTGGTAACGCGCATTGCCGCCGTCGACGACCACGTCGCCGGGCGCGAGCAGGGGGGCCAGCGCCGCGAGCTGGTCGTCCGTGGCCGCGCCCGCCTGGACCATGAGGATGATCGCCCGCGGCGCGCGCAGAGCTGCGGCCAGGTCCGCCAGCGTGGCGCATGGCACGACCGGGCGGGAGCGCGCGTCCTCGCTCGCCGCGAACGCCTCGGTGCGGGCGGCCGTGCGGTTGTACACCGCGATCCGAAAGCCGTGGTCGGCGATGTTGAGGGCCAGATTCTGGCCCATGACGCCGAGCCCGATCAGCCCGATCTCCGCTTGACTTGCCATCCCCTGAGCGCCTTGTTGCTCCCCGGATCTGATGTCGCACAGCCGCAGCCCGTGAGCAATCCCGCCCCGACCCATTTCGCGAGAAGGCCGATGACCGAGCGCACTGGCTTCCGCTTCGGCTTTCGTGTCCGCTACTCTGAGGTCGACTTCCAGGGCATCGTCTACTTCGCGCACTACGCCACTTACTTCGACGTAGCGATCCACGAGTTTTTCCGCTCGCTGCCTTACGACTATACCGCGATCCGCAGGACCACCGGCACGGACTTCAACATCGTGCGCTCCCTCGTGGAGTACCGGCGGCCGCTCCGCTTCGACGAGCCGTTCGCGGTCGAGGTCGCGCTCGGCCGGATCGGCCGCACCAGCCTGACCTTCACGCCCGCGATCTGGGTTGGCGACGAGGTCGAACCGCACGCGACCGGTGAGGTCGTCTGGGTACACGCCGATCAGGCGACCATGCGTGCCGCGCCGCTGCCGCAGGGGTTACTTCAGCTCCTGAGTGCCCGCTCCGGCCGGAGACAGCAGACCTGAGGACCTCCGCTTGTTGCCGGTCAGCGGTTTCGCTAGCCTGGACCCATGGCTTCCATTGCCCCCAAGCGCATGACGCTGGCCGAGTTCCTCGAGTGGGACGACGGCACGGATCGCCGCTACGAGCTGCTCGATGGGCTGCTGGTGATGATGGCGCCGAGCCTCGAGGCCCACGGTGAGCTGGCCGCTGCGCTTACGATCGAGATCGGCAACCGCTTGCGACCGCTTTGCCGCGTGATCAGCGAGGCCGGCATCGTGATCGCCGATCGCGCCGACACCTATTACATCGCCGACCTGGCGGTCACGTGCGCAACCCGCGAACCGGGGCGTCGCATGGTGGTCGAGCCGGTCCTCCTGGTCGAAGTGCTGTCGCCATCTACCGGTCAGGTCGACCGCTGGCGCAAGGTCGCCGACTACCGGACCGTGCCGTCGGTGCAGGAGATCCTCGTGGTCTTCAGCGATGAGCGGCGGGTGGAGCTCCAACGGCGAACGCCAGATGGCTGGCGGGTCGAGGACCTGATCGGCAAGGCCGAAATCGACCTGTCGTGCTGTAACCGTTCGATACAGCTCGATGCGGTCTATCGGGATCTGCTCCCGGACAGGGCCGCCGAGGCGACATAACACCTCACGAGTCCGGCGTCGTCTCGACGCTGGGGCGCGCGGCTCAGGTCACGCCCGCAATGTCGCCGGATGGCACGGGCTGGCGGCGGTGCGCGGCGCGTGCTCGCGCTCGCCGTAGAGCTGCCGGGCCCGGGTCTCGAAGGCGCCGACCATGCGTGAGACCGCCTCGTTGAACAACAGTCCGATCAGCCTTTGCAGCACCCGTGACTTGAACTCGAAGTCGACGTAAAAGTCGATGATGCAGCCGCCGTCGTCCGCCTCGATGAAACGCCAGTGGTTGTTTAAATAGCGGAACGGCCCCGTGATGTATTCCACGTCGATCAGATGATTGGGATGCTCCGTGACTTTGGAGCGGAAGCGCTCTCGGAACACTTTGAACTGCACCACGAGATCGGCATAGAACGTGTTGCCCTCGCGTTGGGTGATGCGGGTCGCAGTGCACCAGGGCAGGAACTCCGGATACCGCTCGACCCTGGCGACCAGCTCGTACAGCTCTTTCTGGCTGTAGGGCAGGTGGCGCTTCTCGGCATGCGTCGGCACGGCCAGCCTCTACTCGGCCGCGGTGGCCAGCGCAGCCTCGCGCGATGCGCGCAGCTGCGCAAAATCGGCGCCGGCGTGATAGGAGCTCCGGGTCAAGGGCGATGCCGCCACCATCAAGAAACCCTTCGCCCGGGCCATGCGCGCGTATTCTTCGAACTCCTCGGGCGGCACGAAACGCGCGACCGGGTGGTGGCGTGGCGTCGGCTGCAAGTACTGACCGACGGTGATGAAATCGACTCCCGCTGAGCGCATGTCGTCCATCACTTGGTAGATCTCGCGCTTCTCCTCGCCCAGCCCGACCATGATTCCGGATTTGGTGAACATGGCGGGATCGCGCTCCTTGACCCGATCGAGCAGGCGCAGCGAATGAAAGTAGCGGGCACCGGGGCGCACCGCGCGGTAGAGGCGCGGCACGGTCTCGAGATTGTGGTTGTAAACGTCGGGCCCGGCGTCCACGACCTTCTCGAGCGCGCCGGGCTTGCGCAGGAAATCGGGCGTCAGCACCTCGATCGTGGTTCCTGGCGCGGTCGCCCGGATCGCGCGGATACAGCGGGCGAACTGGAAGGCGCCGCCGTCGGGCAGATCGTCGCGATCAACCGAGGTGATCACGATGTGCTCGAGGCCGAGCTCGGCGAGCGCTTCGGCGAGGTGCTCGGGTTCGTTTGGATCGACGCCCTGGGGCAGCCCGGTCTTGACGTTGCAGAAGGTGCACGCCCGGGTGCAGGTGTCGCCGAGAATCATGACCGTGGCGTGGCCCTGTGCCCAGCACTCGCCGATGTTCGGGCAGGCCGCCTCCTCGCACACGGTGTGCAGCCGCTTCGCCCGCATCAGCTGGCGCGTGGCGTGATAGCCGGGCGAGGTCGGCGCCCTGACCCGGATCCACGGCGGCTTGCGCTGGATGCCAGCACCGGCGGCCTGGTTGAGCAGCTCAGTCATCGAGCGGGCTCGCCTCTTGGAATGCTCGCTCAGAAGTGGATGGCCTGACCGTAGGCGTCAAGCACCGCCTCGTGCATCATTTCCGAGAGCGTCGGGTGCGGATAGATCGTGTGCATCAGGTCCAGCTCGGTCGCCTCCACTTGCCGCGCGAGCACGTAGCCGTGGATCAGCTCCGTCACCTCGGCGCCGATCATGTGCGCGCCGAGCAGCTCGCCGGTCCGGGCATCGAACACCGTCTTGACCATGCCCTCGGGCTCGCCGAGCGCGATCGCCTTGCCGTTGGCGACATAGGGGAAGCGCCCGACCTTGACCTCGTAGCCCTTATCTTTCGCTGCTTTCTCGGTCAGACCGACGCTCGCCACCTGCGGCGTGCAGTAGGTGCAGCCCGGAATTTTAGTGATGTCCAGCGGGTGGACCGTGTTCAGGCCCTTGATCCGCTCCACGCACACCACGCCTTCGTGGCTCGCCTTGTGCGCGAGCCACGGCGGGCCGGCCACATCGCCGATCGCATACACTCCGGGCTCGCCGGTCCGGAGCCACTCATCGGTCACGACGTGGCTCCCCTCGACCTTTACCCCGGTGTTCTCGAGGCCGAGGTCCTCGACATTGCCGACGATGCCGACCGCGAGCACCACCCGATCCACCGTGATCGTCTCGGGCTTGCCGCCCGCCGGTTCGACCGTTGCCTTGACAACGCCGTTGGCGACCTCCAGCCCTGACACCTTGGCCTTGGTGTGGATCTTGAAGCCTCGCTTCTCGAACTGCTTGCGCGCGAACGCCGAAATCTCCTCATCCTCGGCCGGCAGGACCCGGTCCAGCACCTCGACCACCGTAACGTCTGCGCCCAGGTGGTCGTAGAAGCTCGCGAACTCGATGCCGATCGCGCCCGAGCCGATCACCAGGACCGAGTTCGGCATCACCTCGGGAACCATCGCCTCCTTGTAGGTCCAGATGCGCTTGCCGTCGGGCTCGAGGCCCGGCAGCGTGCGAGCCCGCGCGCCCGTGGCGAGGATGATGTGCTCGGCCTGGACGCTCTCGGTCCCTTTGCCGTCTTTCGTGACCGCGACGGTCTTCTTGCCGTCGAGGCGGCCGTGGCCGTCGAACACCTGGACCTTGTTCTTCCTCATCAGGTGCTGGACGCCGCGATTGAGCTGGCTCGCGACCTGGCGCGAGCGCTTGATCACCTTGGGGAAATCGTAGCCGACATCCTTAACTTTCAAACCGAAGTCGCCGACGTGGTGCATCAGCGCGTAGATCTCAGCGGTGCGCAGCAGCGCCTTGGTCGGGATGCAGCCCCAGTTCAGGCAGATGCCGCCCAGGTGCTCGCGCTCGACCAGCGCGGTCTTCATGCCGAGCTGCGCGCTACGGATCGCGGCCACATAGCCGCCCGGCCCGCCGCCGACCACGACCACATCGAACTCGTGCTTGGCCATCAGGGCGTCCCTCTTGTGTTGCGACCCTGGTTACTTGTTCTTGTCTCGGCGGGGGTCGACTCCCGTTTTACGTTGGCCTGATGCAGAACCGCGCCGGCCGCGTTGGTCGGTTTCGGCTGACTGGTCTAAATCAAACCCCGCCTCGGCGAGGACGTCGCGATGCCAAATCGTGTCCCAATCGTAGGGACAACGTTTCGGGAGCCGCCGCACGAAGTCGGGTTCGCGCTGGTGCAACGAACGGCCTGCCGCGCGTCGCGCCCGCTCATAGAGCGCATCAAGCTCGGTCTCGACCTGTTGGCGGATTAGCGGCGTGATCCTGCGCTCGATACTGGCCCGGAATGCATCGACCTCGGCCCGCCAATGATTCCGCCCCCCGACCCAACCGGAGTAGTCGAGCTTCAGGAGGTGTTCGATGACATTCTCGACAAAGCTCTCGATCGCATGCAGCTCGGACGTACCCAGATCCTCGACCTCCTCGGCCAGATGCTCAACGTCGAGGCGGTTGTCCCCCTGAAAGTGCGTGCGCAGCACCCGCGCCTGCTCCTGGGTCCAGGCGTAGAAGTCCTCGTCGTACAGCTCAGCCGCCTTAGTCGCCATTGGCGCCCTCACAGGAGCATCGCGAGCGGCTCTTCGACATAGCGTTTGAACGCGGCCAGCAGCTCGGCGCCGGTGGCGCCGTCGACCAGGCGATGATCGGCCGAGAGCGTCGCGGTCATCAGGGTTGCCGTGGCGAGCGCGCCATCCTTGATCACCGGGCGCAGCTCACCCGCGCCGACCGCCAGGATGCCCGCCTGCGGCGGGTTGATCACCGCGGCGAACTCGCGGATGCCGTACATCCCGAGATTGGACATCGAGAAGCTGCCGCCCTGGTATTCCTCGGGCTTGAGCTTCATGCCGCCGGGATCGCGGGCGCGCGCCGACAGATCCCGCATCTCGGTCGAAATGGTCGCGAGCCCTTTCCGATCCGCCTGGCGGATCAGCGGCGTGACCAGGCCGTCCGGGATCGCCACGGCCACGCCGATGTCCACGTCCCGGTATTGGTACAGCTTGTCGCCGCCCCAGCCGCGATTCGCAGCCGGCACCTTGCGCAGCGCGAGCGCCAGCGCCTTGATCAGGAAGTCGTTGACCGACAGCTTGTAGTCGGCGCTCGGGTGCGCGTTCAGCTCCCCGCGCAGCTTAAGCAGCGCGTCCAGCTCGCAGTCGAGGCTCAGATAGTAATGCGGGATCGTCTGCTTGGCTTCGGTCAGCCGGCGCGCGATCACCTTACGCATGTTGGAAAGCTTGATCTCCTCATAAGGTTCGGCTGGCGGGGGAGGCGGCGGCATGGCTGGCGCGATTGCCGGTGCCTCGGCGGGACGCGGCGCTTCGGCCCGTGCGGGGGCCGGCTTCTCTACCGCGGGGCGGGCCTTCTCGGGCACGCCCGCCTGAATCGCGCGCTCGACGTCGACCTTGATGATCCGGCCGTGCGGGCCGCTACCTTCGAGCATGGCGAGATCGATGCCCGCCTGCTTGGCCATGCGCCTGGCCAGGGGGCTGGCGAAGATGCGACCGCCGCGCTCCGCGCCATTGCCGGCTTTGGCCTCGGGGGCCGGCTTCGCTGCCGCGGGCCGCGTCCCCCGGGCCGGCCGCTCGCGCGCCTCGGCTGCGGCGGATTGCTGGGCCCTGGTCTTTGACTCGGCCTGCTCCTCTTGCTCAGACTCGGGCGCCTTGGCGCCGCCGCCGTCCGCCCGGTAGCCATCGAGTGCGCCCTGCTCCTCGCCTTCTTCGAGCAGCACCCCGATCACGGTATTGACCGGCACGCCTTCGGTGCCGTCTCCGATCACGATCTTGCCGAGCGTGCCCTCGTCGACCGCTTCCACCTCCATGGTCGCCTTGTCGGTCTCGATCTCGGCAATGACATCGCCGGGCGCGACCCGGTCGCCCTCATGCTTGAGCCAGCGCGCAAGGTTGCCCTCGGTCATGGTCGGCGACAGCGCCGGCATGCGGATCTCGATCGGCATGACGCCTCCCCTACCTCACGATTGCTTCAGCCGTAACACACCGCCTTGACGGCGCTGACCACATCCTCGGTCTGCGGCAGCGCCATGCGCTCGAGATTGGCGGCGTACGGCATGGGCACATCCTTGCCCGTGACCCGGCACACCGGCGCATCCAGATAATCGAAGGCATGCTCCATCGCGATCGCCGCCAGCTCGGCGCCCACGCCAAAGCGTGGCCAGCCCTCCTCCACGGACACCAGGCGATTGGTCTTCCTGACCGACCCGATGATGGTCGGGAGGTCGAGCGGCCGCAGCGTGCGCAGGTCGATGACCTCGGCCTCGATGCCTTGCTCTGCGAGCGCCTCGGCCGCCTGGAGCACCCGCTCCATCATCAGCGAGAAGGACACGATGGTCACGTCGGTGCCGGCGCGCAGGATCCTCGCCCGGCCGATCGGCAGGACGAAGTCGTCGAGCTTGGGCACCTCGAAGCTGTGCCCGTACAGAATTTCGTTCTCCAGAAACACGATCGGATCGGGGTCGCGGATCGCGGCCTTGAGCAGGCCCTTGGCATCCGCCGCGGAATAGGGCGCGATCACCTTGAGGCCGGGACAGTGGGCGTACCACGAGCTGAACTCTTGGCTGTGCTGAGCGGCGACGCGCGCGGCGGCGCCGTTCGGGCCGCGAAACACGATCGGGCAGCCCAGCTCGCCACCCGCCATGTACAGCGTCTTCGCTGCCGAGTTGATGACGTGGTCGATTGCCTGCATGGCGAAGTTCCAGGTCATGAACTCGACAATCGGCCTCAGGCCGGCGAACGCGGCCCCGACCCCAAGGCCGGCAAAGCCGTATTCGGTGATCGGGGTATCGATGACCCGTTTCGCGCCGAACTCGTCGAGCAAGCCCTGGCTCACCTTGTAGGCGCCCTGATACTCCGCGACCTCCTCGCCGATCAGGAACACGTCAGGGTCCCGGCGCATCTCCTCCGCCATGGCATCGCGCAGCGCCTCGCGCACGGTCTGCTTGATCATCTCGGTGCCTTCCGGCACCTCGGGCTCCGGAGCGGACGCAGCTACCAGCTCGAGACGCGGACCGCTCGAGATCGCAGACACGCTGCCATTGCCTTTGCCGGGCGGGCGTGGCGCCGCCTCTCGCTGTTCGGCGGGGCGCGTGGTGGCCTGAGGTTTGGCAGTCGTCGCCTGGTTGAGCGCCGCAGCATCCTCGCCTTCGGCGAGCAGCAACGCGATCGGCGTGTTCACCGGCACGCCTTCTGTGCCCTCGGCGATCAGGATCTTGCCGAGCGTGCCCTCATCGACGGCTTCCACCTCCATCGTCGCCTTGTCGGTCTCGATCTCCGCGATCACATCGCCCGCCGCGACCGCATCGCCTTCCTTCTTCAGCCACTTCGCGAGGTTGCCCTCGGTCATGGTCGGCGATAGGGCGGGCATCAGGACTTCGGTTGGCATGGCGTGCCTTCCGGCAGTCCGTCCACGGCATTCCCGGGGTCGCGGTAGACGTCGGTATACAGCTCCTCCGGATCCGGCTCCGGGCTGTCCTGGGCAAAGCTCGCCGCTTCGTTGACAACGGCCCGGATCTCCTTGTCGATCTGCTTGAACCTGTCCTCGTCGGCAATGCCCTCCTCGATCAGCAGCTTGCGCAGCCGGTCGATCGGGTCGCGCTCCTCGCGCACGTGCTGGACCTCGTCGCGCGTCCGGTACTTGGCCGGGTCGGACATCGAGTGGCCCCGGTAGCGGTAGGTCATCGCCTCGAGAATGAACGGACCGTGCTCGCGGGCGTGGCGCACGGCGTCCTCGCCAGCCTCGTGCACCGCGAGCACGTCCATGCCGTCGACCTGGGTGCCCGGGATGCCGTAGGCTTCGCCGCGCCGGTACAGCGCGGTGCCGCCTGCGGCGGCGCGCTCGATCGACGTGCCCATGCCGTATTTGTTGTTCTCGATCACGTACACCACCGGCAGACGCCACAGCGCCGCCATGTTGAACGACTCGTACACCTGACCCTGGTTGGTCGCGCCGTCGCCGAAGTAGCACACGCACACGCCGCCGTCGTCGCGGTACTTGTGCGCGAACGCGAGCCCGGTGCCGATCGGCACGCAGGCGCCGACGATGCCGTGCCCGCCGAAGAATCGCTTCTCGCGGGCGAACATGTGCATCGAGCCGCCCTTGCCCTTGGAATAGCCGGTCGCGCGGCCGGTCAGCTCGGCCATCACCCGCCGCGGATCCATGCCAGTGACCAGCATTTGGCCATGGTCGCGATACGCGGTGATCACCGAGTCGCCCTCTCTGAGGGTGTGCTGCATGCCGACCGCGACCGCCTCCTGCCCGATGTACAGGTGACAGAAGCCCCCGATCAGGCCCATGCCGTACATCTGACCGGCTTTCTCTTCGAAGCGCCGGATCAGCAGCATTTCGCGATAGAACTCGAGCAGCTCCTCGCGGCTGTAAGCCGCCGTCCGCTTGCCTCGTACGTCGCCCTCGTCGGCAACGGCTGCGATCCCGCGGTGCGCGGTGGCCATGATCGAACCTCCCGTCAGGGGACGCCGTATACGACCCGGCCATGCCTGCTGGCCGATGGCTCGTATCCGTTTAACAACATTCACCGGCAGCTGTTAAGTCTCGGTGGGGCAAAGCTCCCATGCGCCGATCGCCAGACGTGGCGCACTACTTCGACCCGCCCTTCTGATCTAGCAAGATGATCACATCAAGCGGCTCGGCAAGGCTGAGACGGCCCCGAGCCAGCTCGTCGATCAGATCGGGGTCCAACGAACCCGGGCGCAGCCGGCGCACCTTGTCTTCGAGTTCCTGCCGTTCGGCGCGCACGGCGGCGAGCTGCTGCTCGGTCGCTTCGATGTCCCGGTTCAACTGCCGCCAGGCGAGCAGCCCGCGGCTGCCGACCACGGCGTGATAGCTGAAGTAGACGGCGAGCCCGTACGCGAACACCACCAGCCAGTGGCGCGCTTGCAGACCATGCAGCCGGCCGAACAGCCGCGTGCGCATCGGGGCGATCAGCGCGCCAGCGCGCGCACGCCGGGAAACCGCGCGACCGGTCCGAGTGCCTCCTCGATCCGCAGCAGCTGATTGTACTTGGCCAACCGGTCGGAGCGGGACATGGAGCCGGTCTTGATCTGGCCGCAATTGGTGGCCACCGCGAGATCGGCGATCGTGGCGTCCTCGGTCTCGCCGGAGCGATGCGAGAGCACGCAGCGATACGCGGCGCGCTGCGCCAGCTCGACCGCGTCCAGGGTCTCGCTCAGCGTGCCGATCTGATTGACCTTGACCAGCACGGCATTGGCCACGCCGCGTTCAATGCCTTCGGCGATGATCCTCGGGTTGGTGACGAACAGATCGTCGCCGACCAGCTGGACCCGCTCGCCCAGCGCCTGGGTGAGGGCGCGCCAGCCGTCCCAGTCGTCCTCGGCCATGCCGTCCTCGATCGAGCGGATCGGGTAACGCGCGCACAGGTCCTCATAGAAGCGGACTATGCCCTCGGCATCCAGGGTCCTGCCCTCACCGGACAGCTGATAACGCCCGTCGTGGTAGAACTCGGTGGCGGCCGGATCAAGGGCGAATACCACCTGCTCGCCCAGGCCGTAGCCGGCCGCCTCGACCGCCTTGGCGAGGAACCCGAGCGCTTCGTCGGCGCTGCGCAGATCGGGCGCGAACCCGCCCTCGTCGCCGACGTTGGTGTTGTGGCCGGCGTCCTTGAGCGCCCGCTTGAGCGTGTGAAAGATCTCCGATCCCATCCGCAGCGCCTCGCTGAAACGCGGCGCGCCGACCGGCATGATCATGAATTCCTGCAGATCGATCGGGTTGTCGGCGTGCACGCCGCCGTTGATTACGTTCATCATCGGCACCGGCAACGTGCGCGCGGCCGTGCCGCCGACGTACCGGTAGAGCGGCGTCCCGAGCTGGGCCGCCGACGCCTTGGCCAGTGCCAGACTCACGCCGAGGATCGCATTGGCGCCGAGCCGGCCCTTGTTGTCGGTGCCGTCGAGCTCGATCATGGTCCGATCGAGCAGCGCCTGCTCGGTCGCATCCCGCCCCAGCAACGCGTCGCAGAGCTCGCCGTTCACCGCCTCGACCGCGCACGTCACGCTCTTGCCAAGATAGCACGTGCGCTCGTCATCGCGCAGCTCGACGGCTTCCTTCGTGCCAGTCGAGGCGCCGGATGGCACGGGCGCGCGGCCGAGCGCTCCGCCCCCGAGCGCCACGTCGACCTCGACCGTCGGATTGCCCCGGCTGTCCAGGATCTGGCGGCCTCGGATCGCGACGATCTCCGTGTCGGTCATGGTCCGCCTCCCGGGAGGTGAATGGGGTGGCGCTTGCTCAGCTGGTCGAATTCCATGAGCACGTCCAGCGATGCCGGCAGCTGGGCGAGCGGCACCATGTTCGGGCCGTCGCTTGGCGCAAGGTCGGGATCGGGATGGGTTTCGATGAAGACCGCCGCCACGCCGACCGCCACGGCGGCGCGCGCCAGCACCGGCACGAACTCGCGCTGTCCGCCGCTCGCGCCACCGAGGCCCCCCGGCTGCTGGACCGAATGGGTGGCATCGAACACGACCGGCCAGCCGGTGGTCGCCATTTGCGGCAAGGCGCGGAAATCGGAGACGAGGGTGTTGTAGCCGAAGCTGGTGCCCCGCTCGCCCAGCATGATCCGGCGCGCGCCGAACTGCTCGAGCTTCTTTGCCACCTGAGCCATGTCCCAGGGCGCCAGGAACTGACCCTTCTTGACGTGAACCGCTGCCCCGGTGCGCGCCGCCGCGTCCAGCAGGTCGGTCTGGCGACACAGGAACGCGGGGATCTGCAGGACGTCGACCGCCTCGGCCACGGCCCGGCACTGTTGGCTCTCGTGCACGTCGGTGAGCACGGGACAGCCATGGCGCGCGCGCACCTCGGCGAGCGCCTCGATGCCGCGCGCCAACCCGAGGCCGCGCGGACTGGCGGCGCTGGTGCGGTTGGCCTTGTCGAACGAGCTCTTGTAGATCAGGCCGAGCGCGCGGGCGGCGCACATCTCGACCAGCGCCGCCGCAGTCTCCAGCGCATGCGCGCGGCTCTCGATCTGGCACGGGCCCGCGATCAGCACGAAGGGCAGATCGTTGCCGAGCGTGACCGGGCCGACCTCGACCTGGCGCGGTCCCGCTCCGGGTTCATGAGCAAATCGGGCAGCTTTCGAATGCGCCATGACCGTTCTTCTATTTGCCCAGGTTGGCCCAGGCGACGATGCATGGGGTCAGAATCGCGGCCGCTACAACGAGGAGCAACCCCATCTGGATTCGTTGTCCAATGATGACGTTTCGTATCTGATCACTGAGGTCCGCGATTTGGTTGCTGAGCCACTCAAAGGCTGCATCGGCCTGCTCCTCGGGTACTCCCGCATAGCGCAGACGCGGACGCAGGTCAGTGACGGGAGTTGCCACGTCCTGACCTCTCTTTCGTGATCGCGCCGTCTTCCATCACACCAGCCGAGACTGGTCGAGCGCCGCTTTGATGAAGGACGCGAACAGCGGATGCGGCTCGAACGGCTTCGATTTCAGCTCCGGGTGGAACTGCACCCCGACGAACCAGGGGTGGCCGGGCAGCTCCACGATCTCGGGCAGTCGGCCGTCGGGCGACATGCCCGAGAAGCGCAGGCCCGCCGCGGTCAGCCGGTTGACGTAGTTGATGTTGACCTCATAGCGGTGACGGTGCCGTTCGCTGATCTCGTCCTGCTCGTAAACGGAGTGGGCGAGGCTGGCCGGCTCGATGAGGCAAGGGTAGGCACCCAGCCGCATCGTGCCGCCCAGATCACCGCCGGCGGCGCGGGTCTCGACGCGCCCCTGGCGCTCCCATTCGGTCAGCAGGCCGACGACCGGCTCCTCGGTCGGACCGAACTCCGTCGAGCTGGCCGCCTCGATCCCCGCCAGCTTGCGCGCGGCCTCGACCACTGCGAGCTGCATGCCGAAGCAGATCCCGAAGTACGGAATATGGCGCTCACGGGCGAAGGTCACCGCCGCGACCTTGCCGGCGGCGCCGCGCTCGCCGAAGCCGCCCGGCACCAGGATGCCGTTGACGTCCTGCAGGTGCTGGGCAGCGCTGTCGGCCTCGAAGATCTCGGCTGCGAGCCAGCGCGTGTTGACCCGCACCCGGTTGTCGATCCCGCCGTGGGTCAGCGCCTCATCGAGCGACTTGTAGGCGTCCTGCAGTCCGGTGTACTTGCCGACCACGGCGATGATCACCTCGCCCTCGGGGCGCATCAGGCGCGCACAGATCTCCTCCCAGCGGTCGAGATCGGGGCGGCCGCGGTGGGGCAGGCCGAAGTGGCGCAGCAACGCCACATCGAGCCCTTCCTCGTGATAGCGGATCGGCACCTCGTAGATGCTGGCGAGGTCGAGCGCCGAGATCACGGCCTCCTCGTGCACGTTGCACTGGAGCGCGATCTTGCGCCGCGCCTCCGGCGGGATGAGCCGGTCCGCCCGGCACAGCAGCAGATCCGGCTGGATCCCGATGCCGCGCAGTTCGCGTACCGAATGCTGGGTAGGCTTGGTCTTCAGCTCGCCGGCCGAAGCCAGATAGGGCACCAGCGTCAGGTGCACGTAGGCAACGCGATCGCGCCCGAGCTCGAAGCCGAGCTGGCGAATCGCCTCGAGGAACGGCAGGCCCTCGATATCGCCGACGGTGCCGCCGATCTCGCACAACACGAAGTCGGGATCGCCGATGTCCTCGAGGATGGACTGCTTGATGCCGTCGGTGACGTGCGGCACGACCTGCACGGTGCCGCCCAGGTAATCGCCCTGGCGCTCGCGCGCGAGCACACGCGAATACACCTTGCCCGCCGAGATGCTGTCGCAGCCGCGCGCAGGCACGCCGGTGAAGCGCTCGTAGTGGCCGAGGTCGAGGTCGGTCTCGGCGCCGTCGTCGGTGACGTACACCTCGCCATGCTGGTAGGGACTCATGGTCCCCGGATCGACATTGAGATAGGGATCGAGCTTGCGCAGCCGGACCGAATAGCCGCGCGCCTGGAGCAGGGCGCCGATCGCCGCCGCCGCCAATCCCTTGCCCAAGGACGACACCACGCCGCCGGTGACGAAGACGAAGCGCGTCATGGGGCAGGCACTATCGGGCAAAACCCGCGCGGGCACAATCCCGGCAATGGCGCGCCGGCCACATATCGCCCCGGATGATGCAGCTCACTGCGCGACGGGGGCCTGCGGCGCGGCGGGCGCCGCCGGTTCCGGTGCGGGTGCGGCCGGTTGATCCAGGATGGAGCGCGGCGCGCTCTGATGGGTGGCGACGATCGCGAGGAGCAAGCTGGTCGTAATGAAGCCCGCCGCCAGGATCGCCGTGGCGCGGGTCAGCAGGTTCGCCGAGGAGCGCCCGGTCATCAGGCCGCCAAGGCCGCCGCCGCCAATGCCGAGCGCGCCGCCCTCGCTGCGCTGCAGCAGAATCACGCCGACCAGCGCCAGCGCGATCAGGAGATGGACAATCAACAGGATAGTGGTCATGACGACTCCGAGGAACCCGCATCGGGCGCTTGCCCGGCCTCATAGATGGCAAAGAATTCCGCCACATCCAGACTCGCGCCGCCGACCAACGCGCCATCCACGTGCTCGAGCGCCAGAATCGCACCGGCATTGGCCGCCTTGACCGAGCCGCCGTAGAGAACGCGCACGCGGTCGCCCGCCGGGACCAGCCGCGCGAGGTCGGTGCGCACGCGGTCGTGGGCGCGCGCGATCTCGTCCCCGCCGGGCGTGCGGCCGGTGCCGACCGCCCAGACCGGCTCGTACGCGATGATCAGGTTCTCGGCGGTCGCGCCTGCTGGCAGGCTGCCCTCGAGCTGGCTGTCCAGCACCTCGAGCGTCCGCCTCGCCAGCCATTCCTCTTCGGTCTCGCCGATGCACAGGATCGCCGTAAGGCCGGCGGCGTGCGCCGCGGCGGCCTTGGATCGGACCAGGGCGTCGCTCTCGCCGTGGCCGTGGCGGCGCTCGGAATGACCGACGATGACCATGCGGCAACCGGCATCGCTCAGCATCGACGCGCTGAGGTCCCCGGTATGGGGGCCCTGGGGCTCGCTCGAGCAGTCCTGGCCGCCCAGCAGGATGGCGCTGTCACGCAGAAGACAGTGCAGCGGAATCAGCAGGGGCGCCGGCGGACAGATACCGAGCGTTCCGATGCCTGGCCAGGCGCGGTGCCGCTCGAGCAACTCGCGCACGCGCGCCTCGCCGTCGGCGCGCAGGCCGTTCATCTTCCAATTGCCGATGATGACGGGGGAGGCAAGGGGCATCGGACATCCGCGAGGATCGACGCGCCGGCGCGCCGCACCGGGGCGTCTCTAGCATAGCCGCACGTGCCTTGCCACCACCGCGGGCGCAAGAGCTTGCCGGCCACGGGACGGCCGCCTAGATTGAGGCGCGCCTTTCCCCCTGCATCGGCCACGCCCGTCAAGCTCTTCAGACATGCTGAACGCACTGCGCAAGAACGCCGGCTCCTGGGTCGTCAAGGTCCTGATGCTCCTGCTCGTGGCCTCGTTCGCGATCTGGGGCATTGGCGACGTCTTCTTCCGCCGCGGCCAGAACCCCGCGGTCGCCACGGTCGGCGGCACCGAGATCCCGGCGAATGAGCTGGCGGACGCGTTCAATCGCGCCGTGGCTAACCTGCAGCGCCAGCTCGGCCCCCAGTTCGATCGGGAGCAGGCGATTCAGCTCGGGGTCATGCAGCAGGCGCTGCAGGATCTGATCGGCCAGCGCCTGATCAGCCTGCAGGCGAGCGAGATGGGGCTGGTCGTGCCCGACGACGCCCTGCGCACGCTGGTCACCGAGGACCCGGTGTTTCACTCCGATGGCCAGTTCGATCGCAGCCGCTTCGAGCAGCTGCTGCGCGCCAGCGGGCTGAGCGAGGACGCCTACCTGGCCAGCCTGCGTCAGCAGGTCGTGCGCGCGGCGCTGACCGGCAGCATCGCCGGACCGGTCAAGGCGCCGCCGGCGCTGGTGGAGGCGATCTATCGCTATCGCAACGAACAGCGGCGCGGGCACTACATCGCGGTGCCGATCGACTCGATCACCGATGTCCCGGCGCCGAGCGAGGATGAGCTCACCCAGTTCCACGAGGCGCACGAGGCGCAGTTCACCGCGCCCGAGTACCGGGGGCTGACCTTCATCACGCTGGAGGCCAAGGATCTGGTCGACGAGGTCGAGGTGAGCGACGAGGACGTCGAGGCGGCGTATCAGAGCCGGCTCGAGGAGTTCCGAACGCCGGAGCGGCGCACCGTCGAGCAGCTGCTCGCCTCCGACCAGGCGGTGATCGAGCAGGCGGCCAAGCGCTTGGCGGCGGGCGCCACGCCCGAACAGGTGGCGAGCGAAATCGAGGGTGTCAGCGTGGACCAGCTGGGCGCGGTCAGCAAGGGTGACCTGCCGGCCGAGTTCGAACAGGCGATCTTCAGCCACGCCGAGGGCGAGAACAGCGATCCCGTGAAAAGCGCATTCGGCTGGCATATTTTCCGCGTCACCAAGATCGAGCCCGAGCAAACGATGCCTCTCGCCGAAGCGCGCGCGCAGCTGACGCGGGAGCTCGCGCTGCAGGAGGCGAGCAACCGGCTGCCTGATCTGGCGGCGCGCCTCGATGACGAGCTTGCGGCCGGCACCGATCTGAAGGAGGCCGCGCGCGCGGTCGGGCTGGAGGCGGTGAGCGTGCCCGCGGTAGATCCGACGGGCAAAGATCGCGAGGGCACGCCGATCGCGGCTCTGCCGCCCTGGCCGAAGTTCCTGCAGGTCGCGCGCGAGACCTCCGCCGGGGACACCAGTCTGCTCGAGGAGACCGACGCCGGCGGCTATTTCGTGATTCGGGTCGATACGGTGGTCGAGCCGCGCCTGAAGCCGGTCGAGGAGGTGCGCGACCAGCTGGTCAAGGCCTGGCAGGCTGAGCGCCGGCGCGAGCTCGCGCGGCAGAAGGCCGAGCAGCTGCGCGCGCGCTTCGACGGTGGCGCGCCGGTCGAAGAGGTGCTCGCCGGCAGCGGTCTCGAGAGCAAGCCGATCGCGCCGGTCCGCCGCGATGCCGCGGGCGACGATCAGGGGATTAATCGGGCGGTGGTGCGGGCGCTGTTCGCGACCAAGCCCGGCGGCATCGCGGAAGACGTGATCGAACTCGGGGCCGCATTCGCCGTGGTCGGCACCGACGAGGTGATCGCCGCTGACCCGGCCGCCCATCCAGAGGCGGTGGAGCAGCTGGCGCGCGAGCTCGAAGGCGACATGCGCTCCGACCTGATCGCCCAGTTCGAGAACCAGCTGCGGCGCGACTATCCGGTCGAGGTGGACGGCGCGGCGATCAATCGCCTGATCGGCTCGGATGGGCAGACGCCGAGCGCACCGGCGCGCCCGCTGCCCAGCGACCAATCGTGAGCCGATGACGGCGCAACCCGATCTCGCGGAGTTCAGCGCAGCATACCAAGCCGGCCAGCCCCAGGTGGTATGGACCTCGCTGGTCGCCGACCTGGAAACTCCGGTCTCGGCCATGCTCAAGCTCGCCGAGGGACGCCCGTACAGCTGTCTGCTCGAATCGGTCGAGGGCGGCGCCGTGCGCGGGCGCTACTCCGGGATCGGCCTGAAACCGGACCTGATCTGGCGCTGTTTCGGCGCGCGGGCCGAGATCAATCGGCACGCCCGGCAGGATCTCGAGGCGTTCGAGCCCTGTCCGGGTCAGGCGTTGGACGAGCTGCGCGACCTGATCGAGCAGACGCGCATCGTTTTGCCCGAAGGTCTGCCGCCCATGGCCGCCGGGCTGTTTGGCTACCTGGGCTACGACATGGTGCGCCTGATGGAGCGCCTGCCGGACGCCAACCCGGATCCGCTCGGCATTCCGGACGCCGTGCTCATGCGCCCTACCGTGATGGCGATCTTCGACAACATCGAGGATCGGGTGGTGATTGTCACGCCGGTATGGCCCTCGACGGATCTAGGAGCGCGCGCCGCGTACGATCTCGCCCGCGAGCGCTTGGCCGACGTGGTCGCCGACTTCGACCGCGGCCTGCCTCACCGCAGCGACTGGCATGGCGCCGGGATGCTGCCGGAGCCGACCTCGAACGTGACGCGGGCCCGCTATCACGAGATGGTCGAGGCGGCCAAGGCGTATATTCGCGCGGGCGACATCTTCCAGGTCGTGCCGTCGCAACGCTTCGCCCTGCCCTTCAACCTGCCGCCGTTTGCCCTGTACCGGGCGCTGCGTCGGCTTAACCCGTCGCCGTTCCTGTTCTTCCTCGACTTCGACGGCTTCGCTCTGGTCGGCTCCAGCCCCGAGATTCTGGTCCGGCTGCGCGATGGCACCGTGGTGGTGCGGCCGATCGCCGGCACGCGTCGGCGCGGCGCCACGCGCATCGAGGACAGCGAGCTCGCGAAGGACATGCTGTCCGATCCCAAGGAGCTGGCCGAGCATCTGATGCTGCTGGACCTCGGGCGCAACGACGTCGGTCGGGTCGCCGAGATCGGCACCGTGCAGGTGACCGAAAAGATGGCGGTCGAGTTTTACAGCCACGTCATGCACATGGTGTCCAACGTCGAGGGTCGGATTTGCCCGGACAAAGGCGCGCTCGATGCCCTGATCGCCGGTTTCCCCGCGGGGACCGTGAGCGGCGCGCCGAAGGTGCGCGCCATGGAGATCATCGACGAGCTCGAGCCGGAGCGGCGCAGTTTCTACGCCGGGGCGGTCGGCTATTTCGGCGCCGACGGCAACATGGACACCTGCATCGCGCTGCGCACGGCGCTGCTCAGGGACGGGCAGATGTTTGTGCAGGCCGGCGGCGGCGTGGTCGCGGACAGCGATCCCGAGGCGGAGTATCAGGAGAGCTGCAACAAGGCCCGGGCCCTGATCCGCGCCGCCGAGGAGGCGGTCAGATTTGCCCGCGCGGCGCAGTGAGCCGCACGGCTCGGGCTATGCCGGCCGCGGATCGGCGCTTGATACCTCGCGGTCCGTGCCCTCGCTGATCTGCTGCGTCTCGAAGGTGCCGCATACGCGCTGTGAAGCGGAGTAGTCATGGACCTCGATGAGACCGGTGCGCTCACGTTCGACGTGTTCGGCACGGTGGTCGACTGGCGCAGCAGCATCGCGCGCGAGCTGCGCGGCTTCTTTGCTCCGCGCGACGTCGAGCGCGACTGGGAGGCGGTCGCCGAGCGCTGGCGGGCGCTCTACCAGCCGGCGATGGAGGAGGTGCGCCTCGGCCGCCGCCCGTGGGTCCGGCTCGACGACCTGCACCGCGACAACCTGCGGGTCGTGCTCGATGAGTTCGGCCTCGCCGGACTGGAGGACCACGATATCGAGCATCTGAACCGCGCCTGGCATCGGCTTGAGCCATGGCCGGATGCGGTCGAAGGCCTGACCAGGCTGAAACGGCGCTTCATCCTTGCCACCCTGTCCAACGGCAATGTCGCGCTGCTGGTCAACATGGCCAAGCGCGCCGGGCTGCCCTGGGACGCAATCCTCGGCGCCGAGGTCGCCCGCGCCTACAAGCCGCTGCCCGCCGCCTATCTTTGCACCGCGGATCTGCTCGGCCTCGAGCCCGATCGGTGCATGATGGTCGCCGCCCACAACGCGGACCTCGAGGCGGCGCGCGCGCTCGGGTTCCGCACCGCCTTCGTCGCCCGGCCGACCGAGCATGGCCCGGGCCAGACCAAGGACCGGCGCGCCGAGCACCCGTTCGACGTGGTCGCCTCCGACTTTCGCGATCTCGCCGATCGGCTGGGCTGCTGACGGGCCCGTCGGCACCAGATGCCCACACGGGAGGAGACGACGCCGATGGCCGACGAGACGGCGGGCGGCGCGGAGGATTGGCGGGAGCGCCGGCGCCGGCTGCAGGACGCGGTCGAGCGCCACATGATCCGCTATATCGGCGATTTCCCGCCGTTTTTCGTCGAGCGCGCGGAGGGCTCGTACTTCTTCGACGACAGCGGCCGCCGCATTCTCGATTTCACCTCCGGCCAGATGTGCGCCACGCTCGGCCACAATCATCCGGACGTCGTTGCCGCGATCGAACGCAGCTGCACCCGCGCGATTCATCTGTTCAGCTGGGTGCTGGCGCCCGAGGTGGTCGAGCTGTGCCGCGAGCTGGCCGCCCTGCTGCCGCCGCAGCTGCAGAAGGTGATCCTGCTCAATACCGGCAGCGAGGCGAACGAGGCCGCGATCCGCATGGCCAAGCTGGTCAGCGGCGGCCACGAGGTGGTCGGCCTCACGGCGTCGTTCCACGGCCTGACCGGGGGCGCCGGCGCGGCGACCTACTCGGTCGGGCGGCGCGGCTACGGCCCGGCCATCCCCGGCAGCTTGGCGATCCCGGCACCCAATGCATATCGCTGCCCGATCCGCCATTGCGATGGCGCGTGCGATCTGTCGTGCCTCGAGGTCGGCTTCGAGCTGATCGACGCCCAGCGGGCCGGCCAGCCTGCGGCCGCGATCGCCGAGCCGATCCTCTCGACCGGCGGCGTGATCGTGCCGCCGCAGGGCTACTTTCCGCGCCTGAAGGAGCTGTGCGAAGCGCGCGGGATGCTCCTCATCCTCGATGAGGCGCAGACCGCGTTCGGCCGGGTGGGCGCAAACTTCGCGTTCGAGCAGGACGGCGTCGTGCCGGACTTCCTCGCCGTGTCCAAGACGCTCGGCGGCGGTATCCCGCTCGCCGCCGCGGTGACCAGCGCCGCGATCGAGGAGACCTGCTACGAGCGCGGCTTCGTGCACGTCACCTCGCACGTGTCGGACCCGTTGCCCGCGGCGGTCGGGCTCGCGGTGCTCGAGGTGCTGAGTCGCGAGCGCCTCGCCGAGCGCGCGCTCGCGCTGGGCGCGCGGCTCGAGGCCGGCCTGCGCGATCTGCACCAGCGCTACGAGGTGCTCGGCGACGTGCGCGGCCGCGGCCTGCTCTGGGGCGTCGAGCTGGTGCGCGACCGCCAGAGCCGCGCGCCGCATCCCGAGCTCGGCGGCCGGATCACCCGGCGCTGCCTGGAGCTCGGCCTGTCGATGAACATCGTTTCGCTGCCCGGGCTGGCGAGCGTGTGGCGGATCGCGCCGCCGCTGACCGCAACCGAGGCCGAGATCGACGCCGGCCTCTCGATCCTCGATCAGGCGCTCCGCGAGTGCGTCTGAAGCAGCCAGGGCGGAACGCCGTCCTGTCGATGTGGAGCGACGAGTGGCGCAAGCGCTTTTATCTCGTATGGATCGCCACGACCGCTGCGCGGTCTCGCGATGACGCGCGAGGGGTCAGGCGAAGCGCCGTCCTGCCGATGGGGAGCGACGCGTGGCGCAAGTGCTTTATTGGGACTATCGCAAAGTCTGATGGTCACTGTCGCAGAGTTTGACGGCCACTGTCGCAGAGAAAGACTCGTGGAGGTCTCGTCATTGCGAGCGACCAATCGGGAGCGAAGCAATCCAGGAAAGGCGGGTCTCGTCTAGATCGCCACGACCGCTTCGCGGTCTCGCGATGACGCGCGAGGCGATAGGCGAAGCGCCGTTGCGGCTGTCGCCGAGCGGGCGCATAGTCAACCTTAGATTTGCCCGGGAGGCGACGTGATGCGGATTGGAACATACGTTCTCGTCGCGACGCTCGTCATGATGCCGCTCGGCGCTCAGGCCGCCGACCTCGTGGTGTGGTGGGAGAAAGGGGTCAACCCAGAAGAGGACGCCGCGGTCAGGGAGACCATCAGCGCCTTCGAGCAGGAGACCGGTAAAGAGGTCGACCTCGAGCAGCCGTCGCAAGAAGGTGAGAATAACATCGAGGCCAAGTTGTTGGCCGCGGTTGCGGCCGGGCATCCACCCGATTTCCTGTTCGGCTCGAACACCGACTACTATTACGGGCAATGGGCCGAAGAGGGCCGCCTCGTCGACCTCTCTGATGTGATCGGACCGTTCGGAAACTTGTTCGACTCGGACGCGCTCCGCTACGCCACCCTGCTCGACGCGACCACCGGTCGACGAGCCCTCCGTGCGCTACCGATGGCGTTCTCGACCCACACCGTGCACGTCTGGCGCAATCTCCTCGAGCAGGCCGGCTTTACCTTGGCCGAAGTTCCCAAGCAGTGGGAGGGGTTCTGGTCATTCTGGTGCGATCGGGTGCAGCCCGCGGTGCGCCAGGCGACGGGCCGCGACGACATCTGGGGCACTGGTCTGTCCATGTCGGCCGAGGGGGTGGACACGGAAAACCACTTCCAGCAGTTCAGGGAAGCCTATCAGGCCAACTACGTGACCCGCGACGGCAAACTCGTCATCGACGACCCCGAGATCCGGCACAGGCTGATCAAAGCTATGGACAGCTACACTGCGATCTATCGCAAGGGCTGCACACCGCCCGGCGCGGTCGGATGGGATGGCCGGGGCAACAACCAGGCGTTCCTCGCCCAGACCATCGTGATGACAGCGAACCAGACGCTTTCGATCATGAACGCGCTCAGGACCGAGCGCCCGGAGGACTACTACAAGAACGCCGCTACGATCGCATGGCCGGATGGCGCGGACGGCCAACCGCTAGCCATCGTGGTCGGCTTCTATTCTGCCACAACCTTCAAGGCCGGCGGTCATGTACCCCTGGTCAAAGAGTTCGTCCGCTTCCTCGTGGAGGACGGCTGGCTGGCGCACTATCTCGACTTCTCCCAGGACCGCTACCTGCCATCCATGCCGAAGCTGCTCGATGCGCCGTTCTGGCTGGACCCCAGCGACCCGCACCGCATGCCCACAGCGATGCAGTTTCTGACCAACCCTCGTGGCCAGATGTTGGCGGTGGCAGCGTATGACTGGCGATATACCCTGCCCAATCGGGAGCTCGTCTGGCCCAAGGCCGTCCACCGTGTCGTCGCGGAGGGGATCACCCCCGAGCAGGCGGTCGACGAGGCGATCGCCCGGATCAAGCAGATCCTGAGCAAATAGCTGCTAGCGGATGAGGCCCTGCATGTCGCGGCTTCCCGCCGCCCTGCGTCCGCGCCCGCTCGAGCCGCGCGTCGTGGGCAGCTCGACCTGCCGACGCGGTCGCGGAGCACGGCCTGAATCGGAACTTCGCGCGCAGCCGTGGTGGTGGGCCAAAAAGGTCACAAGCGCCAAGCAAAGAATCCTTAAACGATAACTGATCTACGTTCCCCGCTGGCGATGGGCCGCGGTCGGGACTACCTGCTTTCTGATGCGCGCCGGCGTCAGTTTAGATCGGCGATTGCCGGTTAGATCGGCGATTGCCGGCGCGGCGCAGCGAATGATGAGATGCATGATCCTACGGCGCACGACATTCTGATCGAGCTGCTCGGCGCGGTGGCGCTGCTGCTGTGGGGCATGCGCATGGTGCGCACGGGCGTGCAGCGCGCGTTCGGCGCCGAGCTGCGCCACCTCCTGCGCGTCTCGCTGAGCAACCGCTTCGCCGCGCTGCTCGCCGGCATCGGCGTCACCGGCGTCCTGCAGAGCAGCACCGCGACCGCCTTCGTGGTGGCATCGTTCGCCGGACGCGGCCTGGTCGAGACCGCGCCCGCGCTCGCGGTGATGCTCGGCGCCGACGTCGGCACCACGCTCGTCGCCCAGCTGCTGTCGCTCGACCTGCAGTGGCTCGCGCCGGTCATGATCCTCGTCGGCGTCGTGACCTATCTCGCCGCCGACGCCTCGCCGTATCGCGAGCTCGGTCGCGTGGCGCTCGGCCTTGGCCTGATGCTGCTGGCGTTGCGCCTGCTGCTCGCCGCCTCCGCGCCGATCCGCGACGCCCAGATCGTGCAGCAGCTGTTCGCCGCGCTGACCGACGAAGCGCTGATCGCGGTGCTCGTGGCGGCGCTGCTGACCTGGCTCGCCCATTCGAGCTTGGCGATCGTGCTGTTAATCGTGTCGCTGGCGAGCGCGGGCGTGCTCACGTTGCCGGTTGCCTGCACCCTGGTGCTCGGCGCGAATTTGGGCGGCGCGATCCCCGCGGTCACCGCGACGCTCGCCGACGCGCCGGCGGCGCGTCGCGTGGCGGTCGGCAATTTCCTGTTCAAGCTGACCGGCTGCGTCGCCCTGCTGCCGCTGATCGGACTGGCGGTGCCGCCGCTCATCGAGCTGAACCCCGATCCGGCGCGCGTGGTGGTCAACTTTCATACCGGCTTCAACCTGGCGCTGGCCGCGACCTTCATTCTGCTGACCCGCCCGATGGCGCGCCTGCTTGCCCGGATGCTGCCGGACCGGCCGGTCGAGCTGGATCCCAGCCGGCCGCGCCATCTCGATCGCAGCACCCTCGACACCCCGAGCCTGGCCTTGGCGCATGCCGCGCGCGAGGCTCTGCGCATGGGCGACCTGATCGAGACGATGCTGCGGGAATCGTTCGAGGTCCTGCGGCGCGGCGATCCGGAAAAGCTCCGCTCAGTCGCCGCCATGGACGACCGCGTCGACAAGCTGCACGAGGCCATCAAGCTGTTCGTCACCGACGTCAGCCGCGAGCCGCTGTCCGCCCACGAGAGCCGCCACGCTGCGGAGGTCCTCTCGTTCACGACCAATCTCGAGCACATCGGCGACATCGTCGACAAGAGCCTGCTCGAGCTGGCCGAGAAGAAGATCCGCCGGCAGCTGCGCTTTTCGCACGAGGGCTGGAGCGAGATCCAGGCGCTGCACGGCCGGGTGCTGGCCAATCTGCAGATGGCGCTCGGCGTGTTCATGTCGCGCGACGTCGGCATCGCGCGCAAGCTGATCGACGAGAAGGTCGCGGTGCGCGAGGCCGAGCGCCAGGCGGCCGAGAACCATCTGGCGCGGTTGCGCGCCGGCCGGCGTGAAAGCATCGATTCGAGCGCGCTGCATCTCGATGTGCTGCGCGACCTCAAGCGGATTCACTCGCATATCTGCGCGGTCGCCTTCCCGATCCTGGACGAGGCGGGCCAGCTCTACCGCTCGCGCCTCAAGCGGTTCGACCGTCAGGCGATCGCCGAAGGGGCGCCCGAGGAAGCGGCTGCGCCGGATACCGGGACGGGCACGGCCGACGCCGCCGATGACGCGACGGAGGCCGCAATGCCGGCGCCGCGCCACGTGGCCGCGGCCGGCTGAGCGCACCCGTCTACTGCCGCGGCGGCGGCGCCTGCGCGCGTTGCAGCTGCGCGAGGGCGCGTTCGGCGACCTCGGTCGCCGGCTCCCCGAAGGTGACGAAGCGGACTTCTTCGATCCCGGGCAGCTCGCCGAGACAGTCCTGCACGGTGGAGAGCGCGAGCCGGGTCGCATCCTCGACCGGATATCCGTAGACGCCCGTGCTGATGCCAGGGAACGCGATCGTCCTGACGCCGTGCTCGGCGGCGAGCTGCAACGCGTTGCGATAGCACGCAGCGAGCTGCTCGGGCTCGCCACGAGCGCCGCCGTGCCACACCGGCCCGACCGTGTGGATCACATAGCGCGCGGGCAGCCGGTAACCCTTGGTGATCCGCGCCTCGCCGGTCGGGCAGCCGCCGATTTTCCGGCATTCCTCGAGCAGCTCGGGGCCCGCGGCGCGATGAATGGCCCCGTCGACGCCGCCGCCACCCCGCAGCGCCTCGTTGGCGGCATTCACGATCGCATCGACCTTCTGCTCCGTGATGTCACCCTGGACCACGGTGATCCGTCCGGCCATCGTTCGCTTCCTCACCCGTCCTCGATGCTCAGCACGATCTTGCCGCTGCTCTGGCGCGAGAGCAGGCGCTCCAGCGCGTCCCGCGCCTGCGCGAGCGGCCTCACCTCCGAGACCAGCGGCTTGATCCGGCCCGCGCCGTGCCAGCGCAGCAGCTCCTCGAACGCCGCGCGCACGCGCGCAGGGTCGTGCTGCCGGTAGCTGCCCCAGTAGAAGCCGACCGCGCTCGCGTTCTTGACCAGAAGGAGGTTCGCCGGGATCTGCGGGATCTGTCCGCTCGCGAAGCCGATCACCAGGAGCCGCCCCTCCCAGGCGATGCTGCGCAGCGAGGCCTCAAACAGCTCGCCGCCGATAGGGTCGAAGATGACGTCGGCGCCGCGCCCGTCGGTCAGCGCCCTGATGCGCGCGCGCACGTCCTCGCCCGCGGTGTCGATCGTCGCTTCCGCCCCGCGAGCCGCGGCGACGGCGAGATGGTCGGCACCGCGCGCGGTGGCGATCACGCGCGCGCCGAGCGCGCGGCCGCACTCGACCGTCGCAAGCCCGACGCCACCCGCGGCCCCGTGCACCACGAGCGTCTCGCCCGCCTGCAGACGACCCGCCCAGCAGAGCGCGCCATACGCGGTGCCGTAGGCGATCGCGAACCCGGCCGCGGTCACGTCGTCCATCGTGGCGGGCAGACGGACGACCTTATCGACCGAGCACACCGCCATCTCCGCGAAGCCGCCATGGCTCAGCGCCGCCATCACGCGGTCGCCCGAGGCGAAGCCATCCACGCCCGGGCCACAGGCGTCGATCGTGCCGGCGATCTCCATCCCTGGCACGAACGGCAGCGCCGGCTTCTCCTGGTACTGGCCCCTGATGATCAGTGTGTCGGCGAAGTTGAGCCCGGCCGCGCGCACGCGGACCCGCACCTCGCCCGGCCCCGGCTCGGGGGTCGGCGCCTCGGCAAGGTCGAGCCCGCCCACTCCGCTGAGTTCTCGGCACACGATCGCACGCATGCTCTCTCCTCTGGCAGAGTAGCGGCCGGCTTGACGCGAGACTAGCGAGCCACGCCGACGCGGGCTACGTAGAACTCATGCGCGGCTACTTTGGCATCGGGGCGGAAGGCATCAGCAAGCCCATGAACCTGGGCAACCTGATCCGCTCGGCGCACGCCTTCGGCGCGAGCTTCGTGTTCCTGGTCGATGCTCACTACACGATCGGCGAAGCGCCGTCCGACACCTCGCACGCGGAGCAGCAGCTGCCGCTCTACCGTTTCGATGCGGTCGAGCATGTGATTCTGCCCAAGGGCTGTGCCTTAATCGGCGTGGAGCTGCTCGATGAGGCGACCCTGCTGCCGAGCTTCCGCCACCCGCTGAACGCCGCCTATGTGTTCGGCCCGGAGCGCAGCTCGCTGTCGGCGGCCATGGTCGCCCGGTGCGATCACGTCGTGCGCATTCCGACCCGGTTCTGCATCAATCTCGCGGCGGCGGGCGCCATCGTCATGTACGACCGCCTGCTGAGCCTAGGGCGCTTCGCGCCCCGGCCGGTGCGTTCGGGCGGCCCGACCGAGGCTTTGCGCGCGCACGTCCACGGCAAAGTGGTCACGCGCCGCCGGCGGGCGGTGGTCGACGACTGAGATCGCCATATCCAGTCATCAGCCAGCTCTGCAATTTGCCCGCACCGAGTGATAGCCCCGGACGCACGGCGGGGGCAGGCGTTCAGTTATGTCTGTTGATCAGGAAGAGCATGTTGTTGTCGTCGCGGGATGGGTCGATCGGCGGGAACAAGAGCGGTACCATCTGCCCGATCATCTGGCGAAAGCGTGGATCGTCGATGCCGGTGACGCCCTGGAGCTCGCCGGTCACGGTGCTGAGATAGCCCCCCTGCTGGCAAAACACGGCCATCAGCCGCGTGGTCGCGCCGAGATCAGCGGCCGGGACCTTGTCCGGCGCCCGGCAGGCCACCCCCGGCAGCACGCTCTGCCGGTTGAGGAGGAACACGGCGTGGTAGTCCGGGCGCGCGCTCGGTCCGGGGGTGGTGGTGAAGTGGGTGGGCTGCAGGAAGGTCGGGCTCTCGTTCAACATGGCGGTGAGCCGCGTGTCGAGCTCCGCCTGATCGATGTCGAACGGGTTGCCGACGATGACCGTGGTCAGGTCTCGCTGGCCGGCGGCCCAGGCATATACCCACGGGTACCAGCCGCCGCTGATCATGTTGTTGTAGATCGTGCTCTGGCCGGCACATCCCGCCACCAGCAGCCCGCCGACTGCAAGCACCGCCAGGCGCACGAAGGTCCTCATTCTCTCACCTCCTCGATCGGCCAGCTGGAAAGATTGGATGGCGGCCAGCTTTCGGCCAGTCCCGATCAAATCCTCGCGCCGGGATGGCGACCATCGCGCCCCGGGGATAGGATGCCCCCAGGTTCGACGGCGTCACCTCAGCCGGGTGGACAGGACAATGAAGATCAATGCCGATCTCGGCCAACGCGCGGTGGTGTACAGCGAGGAGCTGCCCTGGGTCGCATCGCCGCTGCCCGGCGTGGACCGGCGGATGCTCGAGCGCGACGGCGAGGAGGTGGCGCGCGCCACCAGCGTCGTGCGCTACGCACCGAACAGCAGCTTCGATGCGCACGTGCATGGCGGCGGCGAGGAGTTCCTGGTGCTGGACGGCGTGTTCTCCGACGAGCACGGCGACTTCGGTCCCGGCATGTACGTGCGCAATCCGCCGGGCTCCCGCCACACGCCGCGGAGCGGACCGGGCTGCATCATTCTGGTCAAGCTACGCCAGATGGACCCGGACGATCGGGAGTACGTCCGGATCGACACGACGACGACGCCCTGGCGGCCGGGCTCGGCCAACGGCGTGAGCGTGATGCCGTTGTTCGAGCGCGGCCGCGAGAAGGTCGCGCTCTGGCGACTGGCGCCGAGCACGCGCCTTCAGCGTCATGAGCACTCGGGCGGCGAGGAGACGTTCGTGCTGGACGGGGTACTCGCGGACGAGCTCGGCCGCTACCCGAAGGGGACTTGGCTGCGCAACCCGCCCGGCAGCGCGCACCAGCCGTTCAGCGAGGCCGGCTGCCTGCTGTACGTCAAGACCGGCCACCTCGGCGGATAGGCTGCTCCGGGGCAACGGCTGCGCTCGACGCGCGCGTTCTGCTGCCCCTCGCCCCGAGGATCTGCTTGATCCGGGCGATCGCCTCGTCGCCTGCTCGGGGCTGATGCCCTCGGGGACGACGCCGTGGACGGCTCTCGGCCAGGGATCCCCGTCCTCTTCGGACCATGGCAGCGACTTGGCATGCCGCCAGTCGCCCGAGAATGTACGACCCTGCGCCCGCTCGGCGGCACCGGCAGCGGACGTTCACCGCCAGCGTCGGAGAAGTGGAAGCGTTTAAGCCACTGGTCGCTCTAGATCGACAGGGACGCTTGTGGAAACGGCTGCGCAGCCATGGTATATACTATGGATCTGTACCAGTAGAGAAGCAGAATGGTCACCGCGAAGCTCTTTGCCAATGGGCGCAGTCAGGCGGTCAGGCTGCCACGGCAGTTCCGATTCGTCGGTCGCGAGGTGCGGGTCCGCCGGTTTGGTCTGGGCGTTTTGCTGGAGCCGGTTGAAATCGACGTGGACGCTTGGCTGGAGGCCCTCGACCGCTTTGAGGAGCCATTCATGTCGGAGGGGCGCGAGCAACCGCAGACGCCGATCAGACACGTATTCCCGTGAGCTACCTGCTCGATACCAACGCATGCATTGCCATAATCAACGGCAGGCCCGAGCCGGTTCGCGCGCGGCTGAACAAGATCCTCAGCCGTGGGGAGGACGTCGGCGTCTCCGCGATCGCGCTGTTCGAGCTGTGGTACGGCGTTGCCAAGAGTGCGCGCCTGGACGTCAATACCGAGCGTCTTGCTGTGTTTCTCGCGCCGCTGGATACGCTGCCTTTCACCGATGAGGATGCCCGCGTCGCAGGCGAGATCCGCGCCGAGCTGGAGCGGGCCGGCATGCCGATCGGGGCCTACGAGACTCTGATTGCAGGACAAGCCCTGCAGCGCGGGCTCATCCTTATCACCGCGAATGTCGCCGAATTCCAGCGCATCGGGGGGCTCCGCTGGGAGGACTGGCCCGCGTGATTTGAAGCCGGTCTGCATGGTCGGCGCCGGCGTGAGAGGCGTCCTGTGCGCGGCCAGGGCAGCGGCGGGCCGCGATCTTCACTCCCGCCGGGTGACCTTGAGTGCGCGGCGGGCGAGCGCGCGCTCGACCTCGGCGAGGTCGATGTCGTGGCGGGCGAGCGTCGCGAGCGTGAAATAGAGCACGTCGGCGGCCTCGTGGATCGCTGCCGCGCGGTCAGCAGCCTCGGCCAGCTCGTTGGCTTCCTCACGCAGCTTGGCCGCGAGCAGCTCGGGATCGGCGAGCAGCCGGGCGGTGTAGGAGCCCTCGGGTGCCGCCACCTTGCGCTCGGCGAGGCGCCGGGCGAGCGCGCCAAGCCCGTCCTCCTCGCCCCAGCAGGTCCGCGTGCTCAGATGGCAGAAGCCGGGCGGCTGCTGACGCACCGTGAAGCGCAGGCAGTCGCGATCGCAGTCGGCATCGATCCGCACCAGCTCCTGGGTGGCGCCCGAGGTCGCGCCCTTGAGCCAGAGGCCCCGCGAGCGCGAGTGGTAGACGCCCTGGCCGCGCTCCAGCGCGGCGAGCAAGGACTCGAGGTCCGAATGGCAGAAGCCGAGCGCCACGCCCCGCTCGTCGACCACCACCGTCGGCCACAGACCGTCCGGGCGGTCGCTCTGCACCGGCGCGGCGAACGCTTCGGCGAGGCCGAGCCGGCCGGTGTACAGCGCCATGCCGACCTGGGCGTCGCAACCGAGGCGATCGAGCTCGGCGATCTCCTCAGGCGTGGTGATGCCGCCCGCGATGGTCACCGTCGCATCGCCTGCCGCCGCGCGGATCTCTTTGGCGAACGCGAGGTCGGTGCCGGCAAGACGCCCCTCGCGCTCGACGAAGGTCACGAGAAGGCCGCCGACCAGGTCGCGCAGCTCGGCAATGCGCTCGAGCACGCCCCGGCCGGTGCGCTTGCGCCAGCCCTCGACCACGACTTCGCCATGGCGGGCGTCGAGCGCGGCGATCACGCGCTCGCGTGGCAGCGCGCGCAGCACCTCGGGCCGCGCTGCGGTGCCGAGCACGACTTTGCGCGCGCCGCGGTCGAGCCAGAAGGTCGCGCCGGCCGCATCGCGGATGCCGCCGCCCACCCGGCAGGGCGCAAGATCGAGCAGCTCCTCGATGAGGGCGGTGTTGGAGCCTTGCCCGAGCGCGGCGTCGAGATCGACCACCGCGATCTCGCCGACTAACCCGAAGCGCCGGGCGAGCGGGCGCGGATCGCCCGCATCCAGCGCCTTGGCCTCGCCGCCGATCAGCTGGACCGCATGGCCGCCCTGCAGGTCGATCGAAGGGACGATCATGGCCGGGCCATCACGCTGTCCTCATTGCGGAGGTGTTCTGCTCGGTCATCGGCTTGGGTCCCACAGCTGCGTGGGTCGCGAACTGCGCAAAACCATCACCTTGGCTGTGGCGTGGCGGTGCTGCGCGCCAAGGCCTTCGAGAGTTGGTCAGCCAGCGGGTCCATTAACCCCAAGGTAACGACCGGTCTGTCAACGCCTTCTTCGGCTGGTCCATGCGACCCTGGGACTCCGTGCCGCCGTCGCGCGCGGGCGAACCGATGCCCAGGATCTCATGAACCATCTGACGCGGGACATGTAGCTGCCATTAGGTGCCACCGGTAAACAAGCCGTCAGTGCGGGACAAGGATGAACTCGGCCCACAGCATCAAGCTTGCGCCAGATCCGAGTCCGCTAGCACCAGGACGGAAAGGACTGAAAACGAGCGAGAAGCGAGGCGACGGAGGTGTCCATGGCCGCACGGCGACGCCTGGCGTTGTGCGCGCGCTTTCGCATCCGGCATGCCCAGGTCCTCGGGTCGGCCCCGGCGGACGACCAGGCCGAAATGGGCCGAGGATGGCCGCACCAGCGGGGCGACGGAGGTGTCCATGGCCGCACGGCGACGCCTGGCGTTGTGCGCGCGCTTGGTATGCGGCGTCCCCAGGTCCTCGGCTCGCCCCGGACGACCAGGCCGAGAAGGGCCAAGGATGACGGCACCAGCGGGGCGGCGGAGCGCGTTCATGGCCGCACGCGCACGCCGAGCGTTGCGCGCGCTTTTGCATCGAGGGTGCCCAGGTCCTCGGGTCGGCCCCGGCGGACGACCAGGACGGGATCGGGGAACCAGAGGGGCGCGGCGCGATCATGGCCGCACGCGCACGCCGAGCGCCGCGAGCGCGCGCTTGACCTCGCGAACCGTCATGTCGCCGTCGTGGAAGATCGAGGCGGCGAGCACCGCGTCGGCGCCGGCACCGAACGCCTCCTTCAGATGCTCAGGCGTCGCCGCGCCGCCCGAGGCGATCACCGGTACGCGCACTGCGGCCGCGACCGCCCGGGTCAGCTCGAGATCATAGCCGGCGCGCGTGCCGTCGCGGTCCCAGCTGGTGAGCAGGATCTCGCCGGCGCCGCGGCGGGTACCTGCGCGCGCCCACTCGAGCGCATCGATCCCGGTGCCCTCGCGCCCGCCTTTGACCAGCACCTCGAACCCGCGGCCATCGCGGCACGCGGCGTCGATCGCCAGCACCGTGCACTGGCGGCCGAAGCGCCCGGCGATCTCGGTCAGGAGCGCGGGTCGGTGCACGGCCGCGGTGTTGATCGAGACCTTGTCGGCGCCGGCCTCGAGCAGGGCGCCCGCGTCGTCGATCGTGCGGATGCCGCCGCCCACGGTCAGCGGGATGCGCAGCTGCGCGCGCACGTGCCGCACGGTCTCGACCTGGTTGCCGCGCGCCTCCGGGGTCGCCGAGACATCGAGGATCACGATTTCGTCGGCCCCCTGGCGCTCGTACAGGACGGCGCGCTCGGCCGGATCGCCGGCATCGCGCAGGCCCTGGAACCGAATTCCCTTGACCACGCGGCCGTGACTGACGTCGAGGCAGGGGATAATGCGCGCGCTCAGCATCCCGCCTCCAGCCACCGGGCGATCAGTTCGTGACCGTAGGCGCCGGACAGCTCCGGATGGAACTGGCAGGCGAGCACGCGCCCATGCTCGAGCGCGGCGACGAAGCGGCCGCCGTGCTCGGCGGTAGCTATCGCGCAGCCCGGCGCCTCGAGCGCGCGGTAACTGTTGGCGAAATAGGCGTAGCCCGGCTCGAGCAGGCGACAACCGGGCTCGGGGGTGACCCGGTTCCAGCCGAACTGCGGCACGCGTACCGATTCGGGAAAGCGCCCGACTCGGCCGGGGAACGCGGCCAGCCCCCGCGCATCCAGGCTTTCGTCGCTCGCCTCGAACAGCACCTGGAGGCCGACGCACATGGCGAGCGTCGCCCGGCCGCCCTTCACCCGGGCGGCGAGGGCGGCGTCGAAACCCGCCGCGCGCAGACCGGCCATGGCCGCGCCGAAGCTGCCAACCCCGGGGAGCACGACGTGACTCGCATCCTCGATCATCGCGGCGTGCTCGGCGAGGCGGGGGCGCGCGTTGAGCCGCACGAGCGCCGCGCGCACCGACGCGAGGTTCGCCGTGCCGGTCGGCACCACGACCACCTCGGGTGCGTTCACAGCACGCCCTTGGTGCTCGGCACCTGATCGGAGCCGTCCAGGCGCACCGCATGGCGCAGCGCCAGCGCCGTGGCCTTGAACGCCGCCTCGGCGCGGTGGTGGTCGTTGGCGCCGCGCAGCACATCGACGTGCAGCGCCATGCGCGCGGCGGTCGCGAACGAGCTGAAGAAATGCGCCACGTTCTCGCAGGCGAGCGTGCCGAGCGTCTCGCGCGCTAGGCCGAGCTCGACCACCGCGCACGGCCGGCCCGAGAGGTCTACAACCGCGCGCGCGAGCGCCTCGTCGAGAGGCGCGTAGGCCGAGCCGAAACGGGCGATGCCGCGCCGCTCGCCGAGCGCCTGATCGAGCGCCTGGCCGAGCGCAAGGCCGCAGTCCTCGACCGTGTGGTGATCGTCGATCTCGAGATCGCCCTGGCATTTGAGCGTCAGGTCGAAGCGCGCATGCCTGGCGAGCGCGCCGAGCATGTGGTCGAAGAAGCCGATGCCGGTCGCGACCTCGGCCCGGCCGGTGCCATCGAGCGCAACCTCGACCTCGACCGCCGTCTCCAGGGTCTTGCGGCTGACCGCCGCCCGGCGCGCGCTCACATCCGCACCCCGTTCAGGATCGGCCAGCTCGACATCGACGCCAGCTCAGCATGCCGGGACCATCAGGGCACGATCTGGGCGAGCGCGGTGACCACGATGTCGGTGCCGCCGCGCGCCTTGATCTCGGGAATGACGCGCGGCAGGTCGGCGCGCGGCACCGCGGCCTTGAGCGCGAAGCCCTGATCGCCGTGCAGGGGCGCCATGGTCGGCTCGCGCATGCACGGCAGCACCTCGACCACCGCCTCGAGCCGGTCGGCGGACACGTTGACCTCGAGCATCACGCGCTGGCGCGCGTCCAGCACCGAGCGCAGCAGCAGGATCAGGGTCTCGATCCGCGCGCGCTTCTCTGGCGCGTCGAGCGCGCGCGGATGGGCATAGAGTCGGGTGGAGGAGCGCATCAGCTCGTCGACCACGACCAAACCGTTAGCCTGCAGGGTCTCGCCGGTCGCCATGTTGTCGACGATGCAGTCGGCATCCTCGGGCGGGAACACCTCGGTCGCGCCGTAGGAATGCACGAAGGTCGCCTGCAGCCCGCGCCGCTTCAGCCAGGCGCGGGTCAGGCGCTCGTATTCCGAGGCGATCACGAACGGCGCGTCGGCGAGACCGTTCTCGGCGAACTCGGGCGTGGCGGCGGCGACCAGGCGCACCGGATCGAGACCCGTGTCGAGCAGCTCGACCAGGTCGGCCGAGAGCTCCAGGGCCCAGTCGGCGCCGGCGAAACCGACATCGCGCGAGCCCTGATGCAGCATCTCGACGATGTTCTGGGGCTTCAAGGTCTTGGTCTCGAAGCCATCGAGCGACAGGCTCGGGCGATAGCCGCGCCGGCCGAAGGCCACGCGGATGCCGGCATCCGCGAGCAGACGCAGCACGCCTTCCTCCATCCGCCCCTTGGGCAGAGCGAGATGGACCAGGCCCTCTGACGCCTTCGGCTTCGGACTCACGACGGCTTCGTTCCCTTCGAAATCGCTGCGGCGCAGCACGCGCGAACCTAGCCGGCCGCCCGGCGTTCGGCAAGCGAGCGGCGGCAAACCGGCCCATGGGAGGCGGAACCCAAAGACCGCGAACATCATCGGGTTGCGCTGCGCTCTGCCCGACCCATGGGCCAGGGCCGCCAAGCCGAACGCTGTAGAGCAGCACAGCAAATCGGCTTGCTCGATTCGTTAAACTATTGATTCTGGTTGGCTCGTCGGGTTCGTTTGGTCTTCGCGCGCACCCATTTATGCACAAGCCTTCGCTTGGCTCCACGGGGCCGCGCACGCAAGCAGATTGTACCCTGATCTAGGAACTGGAGCAAGAAAGGGCTGGCCGATGCCCAGCTCGCAATGCCCGCACCTCAGACCGAGTTCTTAGCGAGCTCAAAGAGACGACTGGCTGCCGCGCCCAGACACCGATGAAAGAGGCAAAGGTCCAAGCAGCAACACTTTCTCTCCGCTAGAGCATCCTAGCGACCTCTCCGCTAGAGCATCCTAGCGACTCGAAAGCCGATGAGGTCGTTCCGGTTGTCCGCCCATTTTGAGAGGCGGCTGGCGGAGCGCAACAACTCCGGTCTGTTATCCCAAGAGGCACCCCGTATTACCCTGCGAGAGCAATCGCCGGTGGTCCAGGCGCTGCCGTCGTTCGGCGCGCCATCATAGCTATCGTTCCAGCAGTCCTCGACCCATTCCCACACGTTGCCGTGCATGTCATAAAGGCCGAAGGGATTCGCGGGATACTTCCCAACCTCGGTGGTCTTGGCGATGTTGCGCCCGTAGTTCGCGTTCTGGGGCGTGATCTCATCGCCCCACCAAAACCGGGTCGTGGTTCCGGCCTGGCAGGCGTATTCCCACTCCGCCTCGGACAGCATGCGGTATTGCTGGCGCGTCTGAACCGAGAGCCAGGCAATGAAGGACTTGGCGTCCTCCAGGTTCACGTTGATCACGGGCCTACGGCCGCGACCCCAGCCTTTATCGTCTGGCTGCGCGCGCCCGGTGGTACGGGCAAAGTGTCCATACTCCTCGAAGGTGAGGGGGTAGCAGCCGACCGCCAGAGTATAGGCAATCCGAACCAAGTGCTCCGGCGTCTCCCACTCCACCCATGACCGTTGGGCACCCTGTTGGATCGCCCGTTCTTGCTCGACCCTGGTTGAGCCCATCACGAACTTGCCCGGCGGGATCACCACCAGCTCCGGGCACCATGACGCGTCGACGTCGCGGAAAATGGTGCCAGGCTTTGGCAGGCTTGGAAATAGTTTCGCATCGGTCGGTCTGGCTGGGTCCCGCCCGGTTGGAAGCCAGGTATTCGTCGCCCACACTGCTGTGCCGTCCGGGCGGTAGATCACCACGTTGCCGTCGTCTTGGACGACGAGCCGGCTGCCGGGGTGTTGCCAGGTGTCGGAAGACCAGATCGGGTCGCCGCCGCGAGCGTATATGACCAGGTTGCCGTCGCCCTGCATGATGCAGACACCGACGGGCCTGCCGTCGGTGCCCGAGGCCCAGAGCGCCGTGCCGCCGTCGTAGAGCACCAGGTTCCCATCGTCCTGATAGATGAACCTGTAGCGGCCGCTGGCCGAGGTGATTGACTGGTCGGGGTAAAGGACCTCACCCGGCTGCATATCATCGCCCTGGGCAGCCGGCCTTTGTTGCTCGGCGCGGCGCTCAACGACCTGCTCGGGAGCCGAGATCGCCGCCGGGGGCTGCTCGCGGCGAGCAGTAGCAACACCAAAGGCATGTTCGATGGCGTTGACTAGACGATCGAAGCTGCCTTCCTGCCATAGGTCGACCCAGTGGATATCTTGGAGGCTCAACCCGCGGTCCGGGATCTGCAAGTCTGGGACAACGCAGTCGTCGAGCCGAGCGGGAACGAGGAAGATCGACCCGGGCGGCCGCTCTCCGAACGCTGAGAGTGCTAGCCTGAACTCGTTCTGGACGTAACCAACCTTCTCCACGGATCGGGTGGAAAGGCAAGCCAGAAATATCCCAGCTTGGCGGATCGCCTTCGGGATCTCCTCCTTCCAGATCTGCCCCGGCATGAGATCGACCTCGTCGAGCCATGGGTCGAGGCCGCGGGCCTTGAGGTCGGCGTAGAGCTTGCGAACCTGCGGTTTGTCTTCGCGTGCGTGAGCGAGAAAGATCCGGTGTCGAGCGGTAGTGACGCCGCCGGTCCCGGCGCCAGTTTCACGCGATGGCTTGTCAAGAATTTTCCCTCCTTCTCGCCCCACTTTTCGTCTGGTCTGGATTGAATGGGTAACGCTCTCGCTGCCCGAGAGCGTCCTCGCGACGCGGAAGCCGATTTTGTTCTCCCGATGGTCGGTTCTCTTCGCGGTGCGGCTGGCGGAGCGCACGCCCGCTAGGTTGCGGCTCCAGGAGCCTCCGCGCAGCACCCGGCGCGAATCGTTACCCGCAGTCCAGGCCGAGCCATCGCTCCTGGCGCCATCGTAGTAGTTGTGCCAGGAATCCTCGACCCACTCCCAGACGTTGCCGTGCGTGTCGCAGAGACCAAAGGGACTGGCGGGATAGCTGCCGGCCTGGGTGGTCTTCCCGACGTTGCCCCCATAGTTCGCCTTTTCGGGCGTGATCTCGTCGCCCCACCAATACCGGCTCGTGGTACCTGCTCGGCAGGCGTATTCCCACTCAGCCTCGGAGAGCAGACGGTACAAGTGCCGAGTTTCTGCAGCGAGCCATTCGACGTAGGCCCTGGCGTCCTCCCAAGAGACGTTGATCACCGGCTGCCGGGCGCGGCCCCAGCGCTCATCCCTTGGCAGTGCGCGTCGCGTCCTACTAGCAAAGTGATCGTACTCCTCGAATGTCACAGGGTGCCGGCCGACCGCCAGAGGATAGGCCATGTGTACCCGGTGCTGCGGCTTCTCGCGCTCCACCCACTCCTGGCTGATGCCTTGCGTGACCGCCCATGCGCGCTCGGCCTCGGTCGAGCCCATCATGAACTCGCCCGGCGGGATCACCACCATCTCCGGGCACCACGGCGCGTCCTTGTCGCGGAACACCGTGCCGGGCTGGCGGATCTCCGGCTGCGAGAGCACCGCGAAATCGGGCATAGCTAGAGTATCGACCGCGTGTATCTCCGTTTTTCGAGAAACGGTTGATGGCTCCTGGCTAGCCGACCGCGCCTCCTTTCCTTCCGGTCTATGCGGCGTAACGCGACGGCGGGCCCTGCCGATCGCCTGCGCCAATTCGTGAAACGCTATCTTGACCGCCTTGCTGCTGAAGGAGCTGTGACGTAGCGCTCGCCAATCATGGTGTTGGCGCCGGTGAATTTCCGTCGCCAGCGGGTCAGCAGTGCGGAGTTCTGCATCTTCCAGGACGTCGCACGCAATGTAGTAGATGGGCAGAACGAGATCGGCACGCCCCTTGGCTTTCTCCGCCTTCAGGAATTTCGCAAGCTCGTCACGGCATGCCTCGCTTTCGAAATAGCTCGGCGTGATGATCGGGATGAAGAAACGCGCCTCGTCGAGTATCTGATCCAGCTTGTCTGACCAGCGCTCTCCTATATCGATGTCGTCGACGTCCTGAAAGATTTCGAACAATTTGCCGGTGACGGCGCGCACCTCGTCCTCCAGCTCCTTGCGAAGCTGGCCAATCTTGCCGCGTTCACGCCGGTCGTCGAGACGCGTGTAGCTCAGAAATGCATCCGGCGGCCTCGGTGGTTTTGATGCCATGCATGGCCCTTGGCATGAACTCTACTACCGTGGCGTCAGAATGCGTTTTCAACTCTGAGCACGCAAGCAGTTGGCGAGTATGAGCGACCAGCGTTGGCGTGTTGATCGTCGTCCTTGCGGACCGGCGATCTGTGGACGGTGCCGAAAGCTCCTGCCACCATGCGCGCCGATTCGCCGGAGAGACTGCGCGCCGCCCGCATGCTCGAGACCGCGCTAATCGCGTTCACCACCTACTTCGCCACGATCGGACCGGCCGACGTGGCGGCGCTGTTCGCGGCGCTGACGCCCGACAACACGCCGGCCGAGCGCCGTCAGATGGCGCTCAAGGGCACGCTGATCGCGACCGCCATCCTGCTCGTGTTCGCGCTGTTCGGCGAGGCGGTGCTGCGGCTGTTCGGCATCTCGCTGCCCGCGCTGCGCATCGCCGGCGGGATACTCCTGCTGCTGATCGCGATCGACATGGTGTTCGGGCGACCCTCGGGCGGCACCACGACCACGAGCGAGGAGACCGCCGAGGCGGCCGCCAAGGACGACATCTCGGTGTTCCCGCTGGCCACGCCGCTGATCGCCGGCCCTGGCGCGATCGGCGCGACCATGCTCCTGATCGCCGATGCCCAGGGCGACCGGCTGCGCCTCGCGGTAGTGATCCTGGTCCTGCTCGGGATGCTGCTGCTCACGTTCCTGCTGCTGCTGGTCGCAACGCAGGTGCACCGCCTGCTCGGGGTGACCGGGCTGCACGTGGTCTCGCGCGTCGTCGGCGTCTTGCTCGCGGCGCTCGCCGTGCAGTTCATCCTGGATGGCATCCGCACGAGCGGCGTCCTGGCCTGATTCCTGGGCGGCGGCCTGGCGCGTAGCGATCCTCGCCGGGCGGGCTTGTCTGCCCTGCCCAAACCCAGCAAGGTGCCGCGGTCAGCGAACCGGGAGGATAGGCCATGGCCGTCGTGCTGTTCGTCGTCAAAGCCTCGATCACGCCCGAGCAGGAGGAGGCGTTCAATCGCTGGTACAACGAGGAGCACTGCCCGCAGCTGTTGCAGTTCCGGGGCGCGGTCAGCGCCCGGCGCTACCGGGCGATCATGGGCGAGGACGAGTATCAGTACATGGCGCTGTACGAGTTCGAGAGCGAGGCGACCTTCCAGCGATTCCAGAAGTCCGGGCACCTCGAGGCGCTGAAGCGCGAATACGACGCGCGCTTTGCCGGGGCTTCAGAACGCACCCGCTCGGCCTATGTCCAGGTGTGGCCCTGAGGCAGGCGGGGACGAGCCATTAACCTGGGGGCGCGGACAAGGCCGGGCTGTAAGGCGATCGACATTCCGGCGTCGGTTCCGACGGTAGCGGTGGCAGTGGCGTTCCGCGCCACTGCGCGCGGGGAACCCCGGTCGAGATCATGGCTCGGCTATTCCCCGTAGGACCGCAGCTCGACAGCTGCGACGCCGACAGTCTGGTCAAGGGGTCGCTCGAGGTTCACGCGAACACCTCGCCGTCTATCGTACGCGCCGCGAAATCGCGGGCGGGCTCGATGACTGAGCCGGCGGGGGTCTTGCGCGGGGCACGCTGCCTTCTCCAGCCGCGCCGGTCGTGAGCGACGATCAGATCTTCCACACGGTGTGGTACGTCAGCCTGCTGCTGATGGTGCTGGCGGCGATGGTGCCGCTCGCGCGCAGCAAGCGACACTGGCTACGCCATGCCGCGTGGTGGGTGCTGATCGGCGGCTTCCTGTTCGCGCTTTACCGGGTGCTCGAGTGGGCGACCGCGTGAGCGGCGGCTGCGGCCGCGGCAGGCGACGAGCCGCCGCGCCCGAGCGGAACCCTATTGCACGGTCTCGCCGTGGAGTTGCACGTCCAGGCTGTCGCGCTCGATCTCCGGCGCGACCCGCAGGCCGATCGTTGCATCGATCACCTTGAGGATGACGAAGGAGACCGCGCCGCTCCAGACGAGCGTGGCGAGCACGGCGTAGATCTGGGTCAGGATCTGCCCGACGTTGCCTTCGAGCGCGCCCGGGGTGCCGCCGATCGCCTCGACCGCGAACACGCCGGTCAGGAGCGCGCCCACGATGCCCCCGACGCCATGGATGCCGAATGCGTCCAGCGCGTCGTCATAGCCGAGCGAGCGCTTGAGCTTGGTCGACGCCCAGAAGCACACCACGCCGGCCGCGACGCCGATGACGAGCGCGCCCTCGGGGCCGACGAAGCCGGAGGCAGGCGTGATCGCGACCAGGCCGGCGACCGCCCCGGACAGGACGCCGAGCACGCTCGGCTTGCCGTGCGCGGGCCACTCGGCGAACATCCAGGCGAGCGCCGCAGCGGCGGTGGCGATCTGGGTCACGGCCATGGCCATGCCGGCGCGGCCGTCGGCGGCGACCGCTGAGCCGGCATTGAAGCCGAACCAGCCGACCCAGAGCAGCGACGCGCCGATCACGCTGAGCGACAGGTTGTGCGGCGCCATGTTCTCGACGCCGTAGCCGATGCGTTTCCCGAGCACCAGCGCCGTGACCAGGCCGGCAATGCCGCAGTTGATGTGGACGACGGTGCCGCCCGCGAAGTCCAGCGCGCCCAGTTGCATGATCCAGCCGCCGGCGCCCCAGACCCAGTGCGCGATCGGCGCGTAGACCAAGAGCCCCCAAAGGCCCATGAACCAGAGCAGCGCGGAGAACTTCATGCGATCGGCAAACGCGCCAGTGATCAAAGCCGGCGTGATGATCGCGAACGTCATCTGGAAGGTCATGAACACGCTTTCGGGGATCGTGCCGGTCAACGAATCGATCGCCATGCCCTCGAGGAACAGGCGCGACAGGTCGCCGACGTACTTCCCTTCACCCGAAAACGCGAGGCTGTAGCCGACGACCATCCACACCAGCGTGATCAGGCAGCAGGTGGCGAAAACCTGCATCGCCATGGTCAGCACGTTTTTCTTGCGCACCATGCCGCCGTAGAACATGGCGAGGCCCGGGACGGTCATCATCAGGACCAGGGCGGTCGAGGTGAGCATCCAGGCGGTATTGCCGGAATCCAGCGTGGGCTCCTGGGCCATGGCGGCCGAGGTCGCCGCGAACACCCAGATCCCGCCAAGCAGCGAGCGCAGCGCGATCCGAGCGCCCCCGCACCGCTGCCTCGCCCTGCCGCCTGCTCGAACTCCTCCGCCCGCCATATCCACCTCTCCTTGCTGGGATCCCCGCTTCGGGCGCATCGCTAATCAAATGCCGTGCCAACTGAGCAGAATGAGAGGAGGGCGCGGTTCGCTGCCGTCCCCGCGCGACACTGCCGATCAGATAGGCAGCGATGCTTCGCCTGCCCGTTTGATGGGCAGACGCGCTTGATCCGATAATCGCAAGGGGGAGTTTGGCAACCCGAGGATTCGGAGGCGCCCGCTCGACGGCCAGGCATTGCCCCTGATATCGTGCGGTACACCATCGAATGTCGGAGAGTCGCCATGCCGTCCCATCGGATGCTCGCCTTTGCCGCACTGGTCGGCGCCGCCGGGGCGGCGCTCGCCGGAGCGGCCTTCGCCCAGGAGATGAAGACCGTGGCGGTGACCGCGATCGTCGAGCACCCGGCGCTCGACGCGGCGCGCAAGGGCATCAAGGACGAGCTCGCGGCCGCGGGTTACGAGGAGGGCCGCAACCTCAGATTCGTGTTCGAAAGCGCGCAGGGCAATCCGGCGACGGCAGCGCAGATCGCCCGCAAGTTCGTCGGCGACGCGCCCGACGTGATCGTCCCGATCTCGACGCCATCGGCCCAGGCGGTGGTCGGCGCGACCAAGGAAATCCCGGTCGTGTTCACAGCGGTCACCGATCCGGTCGGCGCCAAGCTGGTGTCCGACTTGACCCGACCCGGCGGCAACGTCACCGGCATGTCCGATCTGTCGCCGATCGGCCTGCATCTCGGCCTGATCAACGAGATCGCGCCGAAGACCAAGCGGCTCGGCGTGATCTACAATCCGGGGGAAGCCAACTCGATGACCCTGCTCGAGCTGATCAAACGGGAGGCGCCGGCGCGCGGGCTCGAGATCGTCGAGGCGGCCGCACCGCGCTCGGCCGACGTGCTGCCCGCGGCGCAGAGCCTGGTCGGCAAGGTCGACGCTATCTACGTGCCGACCGACAACACCGTGGTCACGGCGCTCGAGGCGGTGGTCAAGGTCGGCACCGACAACCAGCTGCCGGTATTCGCGGGCGACACCGATTCGGTGCCGCGCGGCGCAATCGCTGCGCTCGGCTTCAATTATTACGATCTCGGCCGCCAGACCGGACAGATTGTGCTTCGCGTGCTGCAAGGCGCCAACCCCGGCGACATTCCGGTCGAGGGGGTGCGGATCACCGAGCTGTACGTCAACCCGAGCGCGGCCGAGGCGATGGGCGTGAGCATACCCCAGGACATGTTGCAACGCGCCAAGTTTGTGGTCGACTGAACCGAGGTGCGCGGCCGCTGCGCCCAATGCCGCGCACTGCGGCACCGGCTCGATGAGCCAGATTGCGCTGCTCGGCGCGCTCGAGATCGGCCTCGTCTACGCTCTGGTAGCGCTCGGCGTGTTCCTGTCGTTTCGGGTGCTAAGCTTTCCAGACCTCACGGTCGACGGCAGCTTCCCGCTCGGCGCCGCGGTCGCCGCGAGCGCGATCGTCGGCGGCATCGATCCCTACCTCGCGACCGGGTGCGCGATCGTCGCCGGCGCGCTCGCGGGGCTGGTCACCGCCGTATTGAATGTGCGCTTCCGCATCCTGCACCTGCTCGCCAGCATCCTCACGATGATCGCCCTGTTCTCGATCAACCTGCGGATCATGGGCCGGCCCAACATCGCGCTGCTGACCGAGCCGACCGTGCTCAGCCCGTTCGAGGGCCTGGGCCTTCGCGGCGCGGTGCTCCAGCCGCTGTTCGTCGGCGCGATCGTGCTCGCGGTCGCCGCCCTGCTCGCGCGCTTCCTCGCGAGCGACTATGGCCTGGGCATGCGCGCCACCGGCGCCAATCCGCGCATGGCGCGGGCGCAGGGCATCGAGACCGGCCGAACGATCTACGTCGGCATGGCGCTGAGCAACGCCATGGTTGCGCTCGCCGGCGCCCTGTTCGCCCAAACCAACGGCTTTGCCGACGTCACGATCGGCACCGGCACGATCGTGGTCGGCCTCGCTGCGGTGATCATCGGCGAGACCATCCTGCCGGCGCGGCGTATCGGGCTCGCGATTCTCGCCTGCGTGCTCGGCTCGATCCTCTATCGCCTTGCGATCGCCGCGGCGCTCAATGCCGATCTGCTCGGTCTCGAGGCCTCGGACCTCAATCTCGTGACCGCCGTCCTGGTCGGCCTCGCGCTGATCCTGCCGGGGGCGCGCAATCCCGTGAAGGCGCTCGCGGTGCGTCGCGCCCGGGCATGATCGAGGTCAAGGGCCTCGGCGTCACCTTTGCCCGGGGCAGCGTGCTGGAGACGCGGGCGCTCACGAACATCCATCTCGCGCTACCGGCGGGCCAGTTCGTCACGGTGATCGGCTCGAACGGGGCCGGGAAAACGACCCTGCTCAACGCGCTGACCGGCGACGTGCGGCCCGAGCGGGGCCGGATCGTGATCGACGGCCAGGACATCACCGCCTGGCCGGCGCCGGCGCGGGCGCGGCTGATCGCGCGGGTGTTTCAGGACCCGCTCGCCGGCAGCTGCGAGGCGCTGTCGATCGAGGAGAACCTGGCGCTCGCCGCGGCGCGGGGCGGGGCACGCGGCCTGCGGCCCGCGCTGAACGCGTCCTTGCGCGAGCACCTGCGCGCCCGTCTCGCCCGTCTCGGTCTCGGTCTCGAGCAGCGCCTGAGCGACCGCATGGGCCTGCTCTCGGGCGGCCAGCGGCAGGCGGTCAGCCTGCTCATGGCCACGCTCGCGCCGATGAAGATCCTGCTGCTCGACGAGCATGCCGCGGCGCTCGATCCCAAGACCGCGGAGTTCGTGCTCGACCTGACCCGCGAGATCGTCGCCGAGCAGCGCCTGACCACGCTCATGGTCACGCACAGCATGCGCCACGCGCTCGATTGCGGCGACCGCACGATCATGCTGCACGAGGGGCGGATCTGCTTCGACGTCGCGGGCGAGGAGCGCGCCGGCCTGGACGTGCCCGATCTGGTGGCGCTGTTTGCTCAAGCGCGCGGCGAGCGCCTGGACGACGACAGCCTCCTGCTCGCGTGAGCTGCAGGCGTCCTGCCCGCGACCGGAATTGCCGGGCCGCGGTCGCCCACCCGCTCGATCCGTCGACAGGTGGCGCGGCTCGGCGCTGCAGCGGGTCCGGCGCGTGCAGCTCGACGATGCCTGCGGCGGTTCGGACCGCGCCGCGCGCGGGCCGCGGCGGCTAGGAGGCTTTCGTGGCTTCCGGCTCGGCGCCGCTCTCGACGAACATCGGCGAGCGCCGGTCGACCGCGCGAGCGGCGCCGAGATTCTTGCTGGCGCCCTCCGCGCTGATCACGCTGACGTTGCCCGCGATCTGACCGCCGCGCTCCAGCTCGAGCTGGGCATAGCGGATCGTGCCGGTGAGCCTGCCGGTGGCGCGCACGCACAGGTGCCTGCGCACGGTCAGGTCACCCTCGTAGATCCCGCTGATGTCGGCCTCTTCGACTTCGCAGCCGCCGGTGAACCGCCCGCTCTCGGCGATTTCCAGCGCCAGCGTATCGTTCAGCGTGACCTCGACCTCGCCCTGGACCACCAGGCGCTCGCACGAGCTGATCTCGCCCGAAAGCCGGATCCCCTGCCCGACGATCAGGCGCTTGCCGTAGCGATCGGGGTCGGGGTGCGGGGCCGGCGCGCCGGCGCTGGCCTCGGCCGCGACGCTGGATGCCGTGATGCCGGACGATCCGGCCGGGCCGCCCGGCAGCTCGACCTTGCGCCGCGCCGGGTCTGATTGCGGGGTCGTCTTGCTGGCGTCGCTGACCGGGCGGCGAAACCCTCCGGTCGCAGCGTCAGTCTCGGTGTCTTTCTTACGGAACATGGCGAGCAACCCCCAGCTGCCCAGGATCTTCAGTGATCCGTCAACGAGGAAAGCTAATTATGTTCTAACAGACGCTAAAATCCTGCCGCGGTGGAGTACCACACCCGCGGTCGAAGTCAAATGTTTCCGTCGCTCTCCGGTCGAATTTCTGGGACGTTCTCCAACCGACGTACGGCGCCCGCCCGCGCCGCCGCCGGCGCGCAGGATGGCCGGCGTCACGAGGTGAACCATGAACGCGATCGCGACCACCGGGGCGATCAGATTGAACCCCGGAATCATCAGCATCAGCGCGATCAGGGCGCCCGCGAGCCACAGCCGTCCGCGTTGCCGGCGGCGCAGCTCGTTCATCTCGCGCAGCGGCAGGCGTTGCCCCGCGACCAGCGTGAAGTACTCACGGCCGAGCAGATAGCCGTTCAATGCGAGATAGACCGGCAGGTTGGCGCCGGGGACCAGATACAGCGGCAGCGCGATCAGATTGAGCGGCAAAGCCACCGCGAGGAAGCGCGCCCCGGTATAGAGCTGGGCCGAGAGGCTCATCCCCGGCGCCGCCGGCAGGTGCGGATAAGACCGCCGCTCGACCGCGGCCACGACGTCCTCGGCGAACAGACCGAGGATCAGCCCGATCGCGACCGGGAACAAGAGCCACGCCAGCACCAGCGCGGCGATCGAGCCGGCGGTCGCCAGCACCGGGTCCAGCCAGCTCACTCCGGTCCAATCGAACCCGAACAGAACCGCCGCGACGGCGCCGATCAGCAGCGCGAAGGTGGCGAGCGCGAGCAGCACGCAGCGCAGCAGCAGCCGCTGCACGCCGGGATCGGTCAGCGCGCGCAAGCCGAGCAGCAGGGCCCTGATCATGGGACCCCGGATAGGGGAAACGCCCGTCCGGGTAAAGGACTGCTGAGTATCACGGGCCTCGCGGCGCCCACGTGTGCCATCGGGTCAGGGCGGCGCGCGCTTGCCCGCGTTGTGACCATCGCATCGAAGTCGGCCGATCGCGACCAGACGCGCCGTTCGTCCGCGGTAGGCGCACCCCCGCCAAATCCCTCTGGCCGCGGCTTGGCCCGAAGCGATGGCTGCTGACCCGCGTCTATCTGAGGCCAGGCTCAGACTTCACCGTCGAGATCATCGACGATGCCATGCCAGTTCATGGGATACCAGCCGTGGCTGACGATCTGGTCGAGGCTGTATGGGCACGTTGCGGGCAGCGCCTGCGTCGCCTCGCGCTCACCGTGCCTGCGGAGCCCCAGTGCGGCATCGCGTCTTGCGCGCCCGAACAGCTTGGCCAGGTCGACGGCCACGTCCGGACCCATGCTCGCAGTTATATGATCCTCGACCTCGTCGCGGGCCTGGGCAACCGAGTGGCGCCAGTCGTCACGCGGCGGCATTGAAGGTGAGAACTCGAGCTTCAGCAGGTGCTCGATGATCCGGCGCACTTGGCTGCGTACCGTGTTCAGGTCGCTCCGCCCCAAGCTCTCCACCTCCTCGGCGAGATTCTCGAGATCCAACGTCGAGTTGACGCGCGCCGCCGCCAGGGCGCGCAGCTTGGCCGCCTGATCCTTGGTCCAGGCGTAGTAGTCCGTCTGGTACAGCGACCGCTCGAGCACCTTGGCCATCAGCGTCCCCGCAAAGCCTGTCCTACGAGCCTAACGCATCGGCCGTGGCCTGCGCAAAGCTCGCGGCCAGGAAAGCGCCGGCGGCGGTAAAGCGCGCTCGAGAAGCTGTTTTGCCGCATTAGGACATTGTGGAATATGACCCGGTATTGGCAGTGTTTCGCCTGTCCGTCCTGCCACGCGTGGAAACCCGACGATGACCGATCCGACGCGCCCCGCCTACGACGTGCTCGGCCTTGGCAACGCCATCGTCGACGTCATTGCCGAGACCGACGAGCGCACGCTCGACCGCCTCGATCTCGCCAAGGGCACCATGACCCTGATCGATCGGGCGCGCATGACCAAGCTCTACGCGGGCATGGGTGCCGCGATCGAGATGTCGGGCGGCTCCTGCGCCAACACCATGGCGGCGCTCGCGTCGCTCGGGGCCGGGGCGGCCTACGTGGGCAAGGTTCAGGACGACCAGCTCGGTGAGGTGTTCCGCCACGACATCCGCGCCACCGGGGTCGAGTTCCGCACGCCGCCGCTCCGGGGAGGGCCGCCGACCGCCCGGTGTCTCGTGTTCGTGACCCGCGACGCCCAGCGGACCATGGCGACCTATCTCGGCGCCTGCGTGGAGCTCGGTCCGGACGATGTCGAGGAAGCGCAGGTCGCGGCCGCCGGGATCATTTATCTCGAGGGCTACCTGTGGGACCGGCCCGGCGCCAAGGCCGCCTGCCTTAAGGCGGCAGAGATCGCCCACCGCCACGGCCGCCGGGTCGCGCTGAGCCTGTCCGACCCGTTCTGCGTGGATCGCTGGCGCACCGAGTTTGCCGACCTGATTGCGCGGCACGTCGACATCCTGATCGCGAACGAGGTCGAGATCTGCAGCCTGTACGGCACCAACGAGCTCGAGCAGGCCGCCGAGCTGGTCCGCGGCCAGGTCCAGATCGCCGCGCTGACCTGCAGCGCGGAGGGGTCCGTGCTGGTCAGCGCGAGCGAGACGCACCGCATCGCCGCGGCACCGGTCGCTGCGGTGGTCGACAGCACGGGCGCCGGCGACCTGTACGGCGCCGGCCTGCTCTACGGCCTCGCCCGCGGTCTGCCGCTGCCGGTGTGCGGAAGGCTCGGCAGTCTGGCCGCGGCCGAGGTGCTCGGCCACTTCGGCGCCCGGCCCAAGCGCGCCCTCGCGGCGCTGGTCGCCGAGGCCACCTCAGGCCAGGAGTGACCGGCGGCACAGTTACTGCTGGTCGAACCAGAAGGTGTCGGGGCGATACACGCCGAACTGTGCGCCCGGCTCCCAGTTGTAGACCGCTTCCTTGGGCACGTTGTGCAGGTTCTGCCGCACGGCCACGGGCTGCAGCACGCCGCTGACGAGGCCGATCGAGTACACCTGGTCGCTGTAGAGCGCCAGGATGTCGTGCCAGATCGCAGCGCGTTCTTCGCTGTCGTGCGCGGCGCGCCATGCGGTGAACAGCTCGAGCAGCTTTTTCGGCTCGGGTTCGTCCGGCGGTTCGCCGGCGGCGCCTTTGGTCTCGAAGTACTGGCCCCACTTCGGCCACTGCAACTGCTGCTGACTCGTCGGCGCGAACTCGCTCGGGCTCATGTCGGCGGTGGGGATGCCGTTCTCGAGACCATACCAGATCGACATCAGGGCATCGCCGGCGAACACGCGGTTGCGGAACACTTCGCGCTGGGAAGGCTTGGTATGAATCCTGATGCCGAGCTGGAGCCACGACTCCTCGACAAGCTCGAGAACGTCCGACTGCTCGGTCTCCTCGCCCGCCGTCTCGACGATGATTTCCATCGGCCGGCCGTCCGGCAGGAGACGCAGGCCCTCGTCCGAGCGCTCGGTCAGACCGATCTCGTCGAGCAACGCGTTCGCCTGCTCCAGATCGAACTGTGCCCAGGTATCGCGATACTCCGGCTTGTACAACGGGCTTTTGGGCAGGACGGTGTTGCCGCCGCCAATCGCAAGGCCGAAGTACATGATCTGGTTGATCTCGTCGCGGTCGACGGCGAGCGACAGCGCGCGGCGGAAGCGCACGTCGCGGAACAGCTTGCGCCACACCTCGTCATGGGCGTTGAGATTGGGGTAGATGGCGACGTGCGCGCCCTGCGCCGTCTCCCACAGGTACGTATCCAGATGACTGCGCGCCTCGCTCTCCTTCAGGAAGGTGTAGTGCTTGAAGAACAGGCCGCGTGACTGGAGATCGGTCTCCCCGGCGCCGGTTTTGACCGGAATCAGCTTGTCGTCGACCACATCCAGCGCCACCCGGTCGATATAGGGCAGCTGCTGGCCGGTCGAATCGACCCGGTGGAAGTACTCGTTGCGCTCGAACACGAACCGGGTCGCCGGCGCCGGCGTGGTCGGGCGCCAGGGCTGCAGGGTCGGCAGATCCGGGTTGTCGAACGCATACATGCCGTCCTTGCGGCCGTGCAGCTGCGCCCAGTCGCGCGCCTGCGCCTCCTGGACCTTGGCCGCGAGCTGGTCGGGATCGGCGTACTTCTCGTGGAACTGCTTGAGATAGTGGGCCGGCATGTAGATGAAGGTGGGCGTCGCGCCGGCGAGCGCCGGCAGAAAGAACGGATTCGGCTTCGTCCAGCTGTAGCGCACGGTCAAGGGGTCCGGGAACTCGACCTTTGGCGCCTCGCCATCGACGAACAGCTCGGCCGGCGGGCCGGTCGGGCTGAGCTGGGCGTTGTTGGCGACGTCCTCCCACCAGTAGCGGAAATCGTCGCTGGTGAACGGTTCGCCATCGGACCAGCGGTGCCCCGGGCGCAGGCGCAAGGTGAAGATGCGGCCGTCTTCGACCTCGACGTCCTTGAGGATGTCCGGCTTCAGCTCGAGCGCTTCGTCGTAGCCGACCAGCCGGGCATAGCCGTACACGACCATGAGGCGGGTGTCCTTGGCCCGTCCGACCAGCATGTCCAAGGTGCCGCCGGGCTTGCCCACGGTCTTGGAACCGTCCATCTCGACCACGCTCGGCTCGTCGGGCGGGCCTGCGGCGGCCGGTCCAACGCCCAGCAGGACACCGCCAAGCAACCCGAGGCCGAGCATCAGGACGGAGGTGGCGACGAGCGGACTACGCGGCATTGAGAGCGTCCTGGACATTGGCTTTCGGGCTCATGCGAACGAAATGCTGGCCGCCCAGGTCGGCCATCTGAGTCAGGTCGCTGCCGAGCGTGAACGGCTGCGGCCAAGCGGCGGGTTCCGAGGATTTGCCCGCCATCAGGGCGGCGAAGTTGAGGGGCTGCGCCAGATCGGGCTCCGGCACCGCGGCGAGCAGCGCGCGGGTGTAGGGATGGACCGGGCGGGCGAACAGCAGCTCGGTCGGCGCGATCTCGACGATGCGGCCGGCGCACATCACGGCGATGCGCTGGCAGATGTACTTCACGACCGCCAAATTGTGCGAGATGAACAGGTAAGTGAGATTCAGCTCGCTCTGCAGATCTTTCAGCAGATTGAGGATCTGCGCCTGGACCGAGACGTCCAGGGCGGATACCGGCTCGTCGCAGATCAGCATCTCGGGCCCGAGCGCGAGCGAGCGGGCGATGCCGATCCGCTGGCGCTGGCCGCCGGAGAAGCTGTGCGGATAGCGGCGCAGGTGCCGCACGTCCAGGCCGACCGCGGCGAGCAGCGCCTTGACCCGCTCGGTCCGCTCGTGCTCGTCGCCGATACCGTGAATGACCAGCGGCTCGGCCACGATGTCGTATACGGTCATGCGCGGGTTGAGGGAGTGGAACGGGTCCTGAAAGATGTACTGCAGACGGCGGCGGAAGCGCTCCAGCCGGTGCCGCTCCAGCGCCAGCACGTCGATCGGGCCGTCGGCGGCATGGAAGGTCACCGAGCCGGCATCGGGCCGGACCGCGCGCATGATGATCTTGGACACCGTGGTCTTGCCGCAGCCACTCTCGCCGACCAGGCCGAACGACTCGCCGCGCCGAATGGCGAAGGTGACATCATCGACCGCCACGATCTCCCGCGTCTCGCCGCCGAACCAGCTGCCCTTGCGCGTCCGATAGGTCTTGCGCAGACCGGCCACCGCGAGCAGCGTCGCCGGACCCGGCCTCTCGATGCCGGGGGTGGACTCGTCTGCGCCGTTGCGCAGCAAGGCGCGCCCTGAGGCTGGCACTTCCCGAATCGGCGTCAGGCGCTCGCCGGGCGTCATGTGCAGACGCGGCACCGCATGCAGGAGCGCCTTGAGATAGGGATGGCGCGGGGCGGTCAGCAGGTCGGCGCAGCTGCCGCTTTCCATCACCCGCCCGTGATAGAGCACGACCACCTCATCCGCCATGTTGGCGACGATGCCGAGATCGTGCGTGATAAACAGAATCGCCATGTGGAATTCGCGCTGGAGCTCCTTCATCAGCTGCAGGATCTGCGCCTGAATGGTGACGTCCAATGCGGTGGTCGGCTCGTCGGCGATCAGCAGCGCCGGACCGCACACCAGCGCCATCGCGATCATCGCCCGCTGGCGCAGGCCGCCCGACAATTCGAACGGATAGGTCTTGAAGGCGCGACCGGGATCCGGGAAGCCGACCCGCCCGAGCATCTCGATGGTCTGCCGCGCGCCCTCTCCATCGTCCACCCGGCTGTGCAGCAGCAACGCCTCGCTGATCTGGTCGCCGATCGTGTGCAGCGGCGACAGCGAGCTCATCGGCTCCTGGAAGATGATCGAGATGCGGCCGCCCCGGATCGACCGGCGCACCGGATGGTGATCGTCGTAGGCGGCGAGGTCGAGCGGTGCGTGATCGCGGCGTGGATCGCGGAACAGAATCGAGCCGCGGGTGATCCGGGCGATCGGCGGCAGGATCCCGAGAATCGCCTGCGAGATCACCGTCTTGCCCGAGCCGCTCTCGCCGACCAGGGCGACCGTCTTGCCCTGCTCGACGGAGAAGCTGACGCCCCGGACGGCCTGGACGATGCCTTCGTCGGCGAGGAAGTCGACCGCCAGATCCCGGATCTCGAGCAGCGGTCCGGTCATGACGCGAACAGCTCATCCGCCGCGCACAGCCGCGCGCCCGGATGCGCGGCGAGCACGCCGAGCAGCCGATCGAGGAACGCCCACCCCTCTTCGTCCATGGCGAGATGATGGCTGACGATGCCGATCGGCTCATCGGCGTCGAGCACCGCGACGAGCCGGGCGAGCGCTGCGGCCTCGCCGACAAACAGGCGGGTGCCATGCCAGTCGATGGGATCGAGGTGGGTGTTGACCTGGACCAGACCCGGAACGGCCTCGGCGCCCGCGCGCCGGCCGAAGGTGGACAGGCCGATGAAGCCGCACCCGGTCAGCCGATCGACCAGGCCGGCGTCCAGCCGGTTCCAGGGCGGCACGAGCACCGCCAGGAAGGCGCAGCCGAACGCATCCGCGAGCATGGCCCGGCCCTTCTCCAGCTCGGCAAGAATACTAGCGAGGTCACGCCCGCCGAGCTCGATCGACCGGCGCTGCGGTGGCGCGTGATTGGCATGCGCAAACCCGTGCTGCAGAACGGTGACGTGGCGATTCGCCGCGATCCGCGCCTGGCCATCCGGCTCGAGCCACAGCGGCACGACCGCGAGCGCCAGCGGCAGATCGTGGCGCTCGGCCAGCTGCAGCAGGCGGCTCAGCGCCGGATGGTCGCGCCCGGCGTCGTCGTCACGCCACCACACGCGAATCGCTTCGCCGCGTTCAGCGGCATCGTCGAGCGCGGCGCGCAGCTCGGCCCAGCCCGTCAACGAACAGCCTCCGCACCGGCCCGCTGATCCGGCGCCGGCATGGCCGCGAGCGCGGCCACGAGGTCGGCGCTCCGCGCCGCCCCATCGAGGCGTAAGCGTGGCATTCGTACGGGCGGAGTGCGCCACGCACGATCGATCGCGCCGGCGAGCGCCTGCGGCGTCAACTCGCTCTCCCACACGACTTCGGCGAAGCCCAGTTCCACCAGACGCTCCGCACGCGTTCTTTGTTCCGTTTCCGTAGCCGTCTCGAATGGTACCAAGACCATCGGCTTGTGGAAACGCAGCCCCTCCAGGACAGTGTTGTAGCCGGCTTGTGAGACGGAGAGAAGGCTGTTTGCCAGGAGCGCCGGGAAATCGTCTCGCTGGCGCTCCAATATCACGCCCCCCGGCAGCCGCCCGGTAAGCGTCTCGAACGCGTCGCCGGCGAGATGGCCGCCCGCGATCAACCGCCACGGGCGCTTGCGCAGGCGCGACAGCGGGCGCCCCTCGAGCGCCGCCTCCAGCAATTTTGCGCCGACCCGGCCGCCGCCGGCGGAGACCAGCACCTCGCCCGCGCGCTCGACGGTTGGCGCGACGAGCGGCTCGGTCACGTAGCCGGTCTCGACCAGCCGGTTGTCGAGCGCTGCGGCGTGCGGGAAGGTGTGCCCGAACGGGATCAGCTGCGGATCGGTGTGCACGAGGATGCGATCGAAATGGGCGCGCGCCAGCGCGAGCATCCAGGCGTAGCCCTCCGGATCCGGCTTGCGCACCAGCACATCGCGCACCGAGCAGAGGCGCCACGGACGCGGCCGGGCGCGCGCCGCCGCCTCGAGTAGCGGCAGGAGCTCGAACCGGAACGCGCGCCGGCCGAACGGGAACATCTCTGTGACGACCACCCGCGGGCGCAGCTCCTCAAACAGCGCCAGCAGCCGCTCGCGACGCACTGCGCGGAAGCGGTCGTCAAGCGGCCGGTCGTGCTCATCCAGCAGGCTCGTGAAGGCGAGATCGCTTGCCCGCACCGGCGGCAGCTGGACCAGCTCGACGCCGCCGACCAGCCAGGGCGCCGGCGTCCCGCCGCTCGCGATGACCACGCGCAGGCCGCGTTCGCTGATCGCGCGCGCCAGGGTGGCGGCGCGCTTCAAATGGCCGCTGCCGAGCAGATGCTGGACCCAGAACAGGACGGTCATCGCCTAGTCTGCGTTGGAGAGGGGGACCGGCGCGCCGAGCTCGATGCGGCCATCCGCATCACAGCACAGCGCGCACCCCACCGCGCGCCCCAGGCGGAGCGGCGGCTTGCTCGCCATGTTCCAGCCGGTCGCGAGCACGAGCGCCGCGCGGATCACCCCTTTGTGACACACCGCCACGACCGGTTGCCCCTCGGCCGTCAGCTCGGCGAGCAGCGTGCGGAGGCGGGCGCACACCTCGCGCGGGCTCTCGCCGCCCGGCGGGCGGAAGTCCAGACCACGGGCCTCGTTCGTCGCTATCTCAGCGGGCGCCTGCGCGCGCAGCTCGGCGAGGCGCCGGCCCTGAAAGCGACCCCAGTCCATCTCGACCAGACGATCATCGATGACCGGAGTTCGGCCGGTCAGAATCACTGCCGTCTCGCGCGCCCGGCCGAGCGGGCTGCTGAGCACGCGCGCTTGCGCCCACTGCGCCGGCAGTCGCCACGTCGCGACCTGCGCGCGGCCGCGTGCCGACAGGGCGACGTCGGCACGGCCCTGAATTCGACCGCTCTCGTTCCACTCGGTCGGGCCGTGGCGGACCAGCAGGACCGGGGTCATCGGCGCTGGGCGCGAATCGCGGCCGCCGCGGCGAGCGCGGCCGCCAGCTCGGCGGCGGCGTGTCCGATCCCGCGCTCGTCATGGGCGAATCGCGCGGCCGCCTCGGCCATGGCATGGCGGCGCTCCGGGCGCTCCAGCAATTCTCGAACCGCGCGGGCGAAGGCGCTGGCGTCGCGCGGCGCGGTCAGCACCGCGCTCTGGCCGTCGGCGACCACTTCCGCCACGCCGCCCTCGCGCCCGGCAACCGCCGGCAAGCCGGCAGCCTGGGCCTCGAGCAGGGCGATGCCGTACGCCTCGCGGACTGCCGGCCAGACGTAGAGGTCCGCCGCCGCGTAGAGGGGCGGCAGCGCGTCCTCCGGGACCAGGCCGGTGAGGCGGACGCGATCCTCGCCGAGGCTGTGCAGCATCGTCTCGATTACCGGCCGCGCCGGGCCATCGCCGATCACGAGCAGCTGCCACGGCAGCTCGTCCACCTGAGCAAGCGCCCGGGCCAGGATGGCGTAGGACTCCCGCTTCACGTCGTTGCGCATCATGGCCACGGCAAGCAGCCAGGGCCGCTGAGGATCCAGGCCGAAGCGCCCGGCGAGCGCGGCGCGGTGCCGCTGGCGCTCGGCGTGCGCCGCACGAAAGGGCGCCGTATCGACGAACGGCGGCAGGCGGCGCAACTCGGCCGGCGGGGCGACCAGCGGCGCCAGACATGCGACGTCCACCTCGGTCAGCGCGAGCACCACATCGGCGGCGCTGATCGCCTGTTCGGTCGCGGCGTGACCGTCGGCCCAAGCACCCTCCCGCTGCTTGGGCGCGAATGACGCCTCGGCCAGCACGTAGGGAATGCCAAGCGCGGCCGTGATCCTGGGCCCCAGCCAGTCCGGCGACTTGTGGTAGGCATGGTAGGTCAGCCACGCGTAAGGCTGACTTGCGGCCGGCATCCGGCGATAGCGCTCGAGCAGCTGGGCGGCGACCCGCTCGCCGAGACCCCGGAGGTGGCGCTGGCGCCCGGGATCTCCCGTCCGATCGTAGCTGCGCAGCCGGCTCGCCAGCTCGACCGGGACGCCGGCCAGCTTCAGCGCCTCGATCAGGGCGCGCGCCATGCGCCGGTCGCCGGACGGCACCGTGTGGTCCGGCGGCTTGAGCGGCGCATAGAAGGCCACCGGCCCGCTCATGCGGCGATCCGATCGGCCCGCTCGAGCGCGCCGCAGAGGCGCGCCGCCAGTCGGTCGATGCCAGGCTCCATGGCGAACTGCTCGAGCACGCGCCGCCGCCCCGCCCGGCCGTAGTGCAGGCGTGCCGCCGGGTCGCGGATCAGCGTCGCGAGCGCTCCTGCAAGCGCCGCCGGGTCGTCCGGGGGCACGAGGAGCCCGTTCGCGCCCTCCTCGATCAGCTCGGCCACGGCGCCGACCCGGCTTGCGACCACGGGCAGTTCCAGCGCGCCCGCCTCCAGCAGCACGTTCGGCAGGCCATCGCGGTCGCCATCCGGCGCGATCCGGCTCGCCAGCACGAACAGATCGGCGGCGCGATACGCGTCCGCCACCCGGTCGTGCGGCAGCGCGCCGCGCCATGCGATGCGCTCAGTAAGACCGAGGCGCCCGGCAAGCGCAGTAAGCGCCTCGCGCAGCGGCCCGCCGCCGATGTGCTCGTAGCGCCAGTGCAGCCCAGACGGCAGCGCCGCGAGCGCCGCGAGCAGCACCTCGATGCCCTTCTTCGGCACGAGGCGCGCGACGCCGAGCAGGCGCACCGGTCGGGCGGGATCGCGCCCGTCAGGGCCGAGCGACCTCTGCGGCGCAGCGAAGCGATTGGCGTCGAGCCCGTGATGGGTCAACATCAGATCGACATCCGGCGCCAGGGCGCGCAGCTGCGCGGCGCCGGCCGCAGTGCACGTAGTTGCCCACGCGCACTCCCGCAGCTTCTCGGCCTGCTCCCATGCCGGGGTGGTCCAGATGTCCTTGGCGTGCGCCGAGGCGCACCATGGCAGACCGCACAGCACCGCGGCATAGCGCGCGACTGAGGCCGGCGTGTGCAGATAATGCGCGTACAGCAGGCCGACGTCGGCCGGCAGCTCGTGGGCGAGAACCAGGGCCTGGCCGAAGCGCCGGCCGCGGTTGCTGGTCGGATCGCGACGCAGATCGCGCCGCCACAGGCGCAGCGCCGTCCTGTAGCTCGGCCAGCGCCGGACGCGCCGCCAGGCCCGCAGCACGCGCGCGGGCTCCTGGTACACATACTCCGGCAGATAGAGCACCGGCGCCTGAATCTGGCGGTGCAACTCGTGCACCGCGGGATCGGTTGGATGACGGAGCGAGACGATCGTCAGCGCCAACCCCCGTCGCTCTAGGCCGAGAATCTCCTGCGCGATGAACGTCTCCGACAGGCGCGGATAGCCCTTCACCACGACCGCAATGCGGCGGCGCGCGGCGACGTTCACGGGCGCAGCCATCAGGCGGAGCGTGGCAGCGGCTGCTCCTTCAGATCGAGCCAGGGGGCGGCCCGCTCGGAGATCCGCTCCAGCCCGGCGAGCAGTCCCGCGATCTGCTCCGGCCGGGGCCGCGGCCAGCCGGCCAGCGTGTGCAGTTGCTCGGCCATGCACCGAGGCGCCCGCACGCCGTCGTCGGGCAGCATGCGGATCAAGCCCAGGCGGCTGGCGCGCTCGGCACGCAGATACTGCTCCTGACGCGGCGCCGTGCGCGGCACGATCAGCGCCGGCTTGCCGAACGACAGGATCTCGCAGAACGTGTTGTAGCCGCCCATCGCGACCACGCCGACGGCGGGCGCGACCAGGCGCTCGAAGCGAGCGTCAAAGGTGATAGTGTAGACCCGGTCGAGCCGCGCCGCGCGCTCCTGGAAATCACGCCGGCGCTCGAGGTGCATGAACGGGCCGAACACGAGCAGGGCGGGGTGCGGGATGCTGCGGTCGAACTCGTAAGCGCTGAGCACCCAGTCGATCAGGTCTTCGCCGTCGCCGCCGCCGCCGGTGGTCACCAGCACGTACGGCTCGTCGGGCAACTCGCGCTCGCGCGCCTCGGGCGGCGCTGGCGACAGCGACCGACGCAAATAGCCCGTGAAAATCAGCTTGTCGCTCAGCCCCGCCATGCCCGGCAGCTCCAAGACGGGGTCGAAGATCTGCGGCAGGCCGTACACCCAGATCTCGTCATAGAGATCGTAAAGCGCCGGGAACACGTTCTTGCGCCGCCACTCGCCGAGCAGGCTGCGGGGCTCGTCCATGACGTCGCGCAGACCCAGCACGAGGCGCGTGCCGCGCTCCTTCAGCATCAACAAGGTCTCGCGGACCTCGCCGCGCAGGCCGAGCGGCTCCTTGTCGACCAGGAACAGGTGCGGGTCGAAGATGTCGGCGGTGTGCCGCACGATCGAGCTGCGCATGGCGAGCGTCTGCTCCAGGCCGAGATGCAGCTGCAGCGGCGTGTATTCGCCGTTGCGCAGCTTGATCACGCCCGGCACGCGGACGAAGTCGACCCGGGATTTGAAATCGAAGCTGCCGATGATCGGCGAGCCCGACAGGATCAGGGCGGTGAGGTCGGGAAAGGCGTCGACCAGATGATGCGCGATGGTCTGACAACGCCGCAGGTGCCCGAGCCCGAAGCTGTCGTGGCTGTAGATCAGAAGCCGTCCTGTGCGTTCCATGGCGCGGCTTTCGCGCAGCCTCTCTCCCGGCGCCACTATGGCAGGCCCGGCCAGACCCGACAACCATTGGTGCGCCGCCGCATCAGGTCAATGGCCCCTCGGCGAGCTGTCAAATCCCCCGATTCCGGTCGTGCGGAGGCATTGGCACCGGCATCCGCCAGGCGCCATTCTCGCCCGTGGCAAGTCCCCGATCGGGGCTGCCGGTCGATATGATCCTGGTGCCGATCGTCGGTCCACTTCGCACGATATGGTGCCCTGAGCAGCGTCGCGCACCATGTAAATAGCGCTTGCGCTTGCAACGAAACTGATCAGGCTGGCCGGGTCGTGTCCGCCGGCCTTGCGCTCGCGGGCGCGTGGTGACGCTGATGGATCGCAACATCTTTCGCTATATCCTGCGGCACAGCGCGAAGTCGCAACTACTCATCCTGGCGATGACCTTCGCCTCGTTCCCGTTTCTCTACGCCACGCTCGAATTGCCCAAGCTCATCGTCAACGACGCGTTGTCGGGCCAGGGCGCGCACCAGTTGTACGGGATCGAATTCGACCAGGTCGACTATCTGTTCCTGCTGTGTGGCATCTTTCTGATCCTCGTGCTGATCAACGGCGGGTTCAAGTACGTCATCAACGTCTACGAGGGCATCGTCGGCGAACGCATGCTGCGCCGGCTGCGCTACGAGCTGTTCTCTCGCGTGCTGCGCTTTCCACTACCCCACTTCCGGCACATCTCGCCCGGCGAGATCGTGCAGATGATCAATGCGGAGGTCGAGCCGCTCGGCGGCTTCATCGCCGAGGCGTTCGCGCTGCCGGCGTTTCAGGGCGGCACGCTGCTGACGATCCTGGTGTTCATGTTCGCGCAGGACCCGATCATGGGCCTCGCCGCGATCGTGCTCTACCCGTTCCAGATCTACCTCATTCCCAAGTTGCAGCGTCAGGTGAACCTGCTCGGCAAGGTGCGCGTGCGCCAGGTGCGCCGCCTCGCCGATCGCATCGCGGAAACCGTCGCCGGGGTGCGCGATATCCGCGCTAACGACACGACGCAATACGAGCGCGCGCGCTTCACCCGTGAGCTCGGCGTCGTGTTCAACATCCGCTACCAGATCTACAAAAAGAAGTTCTTCATCAAGTTCCTCAACAATTTCATGGCGCAGCTCGGCCCGTTCTTCTTCTACTCGATCGGCGGCTATCTGGTGATCACGGGCGACCTCACGCTCGGCGCCCTGGTAGCGGTAGTCGGCGCCCACAAGGAGCTTTATTCGCCGTGGAAGGAGCTGCTGAACCACTATCAGCTCACCTGGGATTCGCAGATCAAGTTCGAGCAGGTGGTCGCCCAGTTCGACCCCGCCGGGCTGCGCGACGAGACGCTGCAGAGCGCGGATCCGACTGAGGAAGTGGCGCTCACGGGTCTGCTGCGCGCGATCAATCTCACGCTCACTACGGAGGACGGTCAGTCGCTTCTGGATGGCGCCAGCTTCGCCGTCGAGTTGCCCGCGCGCGTCGCCATCCTGGGCCCGGCCGGCAGCGGCAAGGAGGAGCTGACGCTGGTGCTCGCCAACCTGCTCGACCCCGACGCGGGACGCGTGCTGATCAACGAGATCGGGCTGGATAAGCTGCCGGAAGCGATCACCGGGCGGCGCATCACCCACGTGGGCTATCCGGCGCAGATTTTCTCCGGAACGATCGCCGACAATCTGTTGTTTGGACTGCGCCATCGCCCGGTAGGGCCGCGGGTCCTGGAAGGTGTTGAGGCTGAGAAGTTCAAACGCGACATGCTGGAGGCGGAGCGCTCAGGCAACCTGCCGTTCGACAGTGAGGCCGACTGGATCGATTATGCGAGCGCAGGGCTGAGCGGACCCGAGGAGGTGGTGAGGGCGGCGGTGCGGGCTTTGACCATGGTACGCCTGGATCGCGACGTATATCAGATGGGCCTGCGCGGCACGGTCGACCCCGAGGTTCAGCCCGAGGTCGCCGCGGCGGTGCTCGAGGCGCGCCGTGCCATGCGCGTGCGGCTCGAGAATTCGAGCCTCAGCCGTCTGGTCGAGGTGTTCGATCCCGAACGCTATAACAGCAACGCGACGCTCGCCGAGAACCTGCTGTTCGGCGCGCCGGTCGACGAAACCTTCGATATCGACCATCTCGCGGCCCATCCCTACGTCCAACAGATCCTGGAACAGGCAGGTCTGACCGAGACGCTGGTCGAGGTCGGTTTCAAGCTGGCCGCCACGATGGTCGAGCTGTTCGTCGATCTGCCGCCCGATCACGAGTATTTCCGGCAGTTCAGCTTCATCAGCGCCGACGATCTGCCGGAATATCGGGCCCTGACCACGCGCGTCGACCCGAACCGTCTCGACACGCTGAGCCAGGAGGAGCGACAGCGTCTGATCGCGCTCACCTTCAAGCTGGCTCCGGCGCGGCACCGTCTGGATCTGGTCGATGCGGCGTTGCAGGCGCGGGTGCTCGAGGCGCGCCACCTGTTCCGGGAGCATCTGCCGCCGGAGCTGCGCCGCAGCGTGGCGTTCTTCGATGCGGAGCGCTACACCGCCGCGGCCAGCCTGCAGGACAACATCCTGTTCGGGAAAATCGCCTACGGCCAGGCGCAGGCGACCGAGCGGATCGGCGAGCTGATCGGCGCAGTGCTGGACGAGCTCGGCTTGCACGAGCGCATCATCGAGGTCGGGCTGCAGGCGCCCACCGGCGTCGGCGGCGGCCGCCTGTCGCTCGCTCAGCGGCAGAAGCTCGCACTGGCCCGGGCCCTTCTCAAGCGCCCCGAGATCATAATCCTGTACGACGCGACCGCCTCGCTCGATCCTGCCGAGCAGAACGCCGTCCTGGACGCCCTGCTCGAGGAGTTCCGCGAGCGCAGTTTGATCTGGGCGGTGAACCGCAGCGACTGGGCGGAGAAGTTCGATCACGTGCTGGTCATGCGCGGCGGTCGGGTGGTCGAGCAGGGTCGTTACGACGAGCTGAACCGCGACGGCAGCGCTCTGCACGAGCTGATCGCGGCCGAATGAGGCACAGCCAGGAGGTCCACCCATGAGTCTGACCAAAGATGTGGAGGTCCTGCGCAACATCCCGCTGTTCGCCAAGGTCGAACCGGCCAAGCTGAAACTGCTGGCCTTCACCAGTGAGCGGCTGGAGTACCTGGCGGGTGACGAGCTGTTCCATCAGGGCGACTACGGCGACGCGGCTTACATCATTCTCGAGGGCAAGGCCGATATCCTGGTCGATAGTCCGAAGGGTGCGGTCAAGGTGGCGACGCTCGGCAGGAACGACATCATCGGCGAGATCGCCATATTGTGCGACGTGCCGCGCACCGCGACGGTGGTCGCGCAAAGCGCTCTCGAGACTCTGCGCGTGTCCAAGGATGGGTTCTTCCACCTGGTCACCCAATTTCCGCAGGTCGGCATCGAGGTGATGAGCGAACTCGCCTCGCGCTTGAACTACACCACTCAGGCGCTGACCGCGGCACGCGCCAAGCTCGATGAACTGGACAAGCGCGACGGCGGCGCCTGAGGCGCGCACAGAACCGGCGCGGGATGCCGCGGGCCGCTGGCCTGCGGCGCGCAGCCCGACGCTCGACTGGCTGGTCGGCGAGGCGCGCCTCCTGCCCAACGGCCGCAGCCTGCTGCGCGCGCTGTGCGAGCGGCTGGTCGCAGCCGGACTGCCGCTCGCGCGCGCCTCGTTCCACGTCCGGATTCTGCATCCCCAGCTGTTTGGCATCGGCTACTACTGGCAGCGCGGCAGCGACGAGATCCGCGTGTTCAGGGCGGAGCATGGCATTCAGGAGACGTCGCTCTACCTGCAGAGCCCGTTGCGGGTCCTGTTCGAAGGCGCCGGCGCGGTGCGCCAGCGGCTGGATCTCCCTGACCTGGCCTTTCGCTTTCCGCTGTTTTACGAGTTGCGCGACGAGGGGCTGACCGATTATGTCGCGCTGCCGATCACCTTCAGCGACGGTAAGATCCACGGCACGGCCTGGTCGTCCGATCGCCCCGGCGGCTTCACGACCCGCGACCTAGCGCAAATCTATGACCTGCTGCCCGCGTTCAGCCTGCTCCTCGAGATCTATCTGAACCGGCGGATCGCGATCACGCTCTTGGACACCTACGTCGGTCATGCCGCCGGCGAGCGGATTCTGAGCGGCCAGATCACCCGCGGCAGCGGCGAGACGGTGAGCGCGGCGATCTGGTTCTGCGACCTGCGCGGCTTCACCGCGCTCGCCGAGCGGCTCGATCGCGATCGCCTGCTCGGCCTCCTCAACCAGTACTTCGATCGCATGGCCAAGCCGGTCGAGGACCACGGCGGCGAGATTCTGAAGTTCATCGGCGACGCCATGCTCGCGATGTTCCCCCTCGATGCCAGGGATGCCTGCCGGCGCGCCCTTCAGGCGGCGCGTGATGCCCGCGCGGCGATGGCGGAGCTGAACCGGGAGCGTCTGGCGCAGGGCGAAGAAGCGCTCGGGTTCGGGATCGCGCTCCACGCCGGCGACGTGATGTACGGCAACATCGGCACCGCCGACCGGCTCGACTTCACCCTGATCGGACCCGCGGTCAACCTGACCTCGCGACTCGAGACGCTGTGCCGCAGCCTCGGGCTCGATCTCGTAGTCTCCGACACCTTTGCCGGGATGTGCGGGTGCGCCGACTATCGCTCGCTCGGCACGCACCAGCTGACCGGGATCGCGCGGTCGGTCGAGGTGTTCACCGTGCCCGAAGGGGCATGACGCTGCTGCAGCGTCTGGCGCGCGGGCTCGGCTACGACCTGACGCCGCGCCGGAAGGCAAAATCGCCGGACGCCCAGGTGGCCGCGCTGCTCGCGCACTTTCGGATCAGCTGCGTCCTCGACGTCGGCGCGAATGTCGGCCAGTACGGGACCAGGCTGCGGGCCTGGGGCTATCCGGGGCGGATCGTCTCGTTCGAGCCGCAGGCAGAGCCGCATGCCGCGCTCGAGCGGCGCGCCGCCGCTGACCCGGCCTGGCAGGTGGCCCCACGCATGGCCCTCGGCGCATGCGAAGGCGAGGTCGAGCTCGAGGTCTCGGCCGAGTCGGACATGAGCTCGATTCTGCCGCAGAGCGCGCTGCTGCGGCAGGTCTCGCCCAGTTCCGCGGTGGTGCGCAAGGAGACCGTGCCCCTTCGCCGCCTCGACGACGTGGCCGGCTCGTATCTCGCAGCCGACGACCGCGCGTTGCTCAAGATCGACGCCCAGGGCTACGAAGCCGAGATCCTGGCCGGCGCAGCAGGGCTGCTCGAGCGCCTCGTCGGGATCCAGCTGGAGATGGCGCTCGTGCCGCTGTACGAGGGGGAGCGCCCGTTTCGGGCCATGCTCGAGGGGCTCGCCACGCTCGGATTCGAGCCGTATCTGTTTCTGCCGGGCTATTTCGAGCGCAAGCTCGGCCGCCAGCTCCAGATCGATGGCGTGTTCATGCGCGAGGAGTCCTGACTCCTTCGCGGCGGCGAGCACTTGGTCGCCGGCCTACTCCAGCGCCAGGCGGAGCGCCGCGGCGCTGGCGAACGGGGCGAGTGCAAGCGCGGCCAGCAACATGGCGCCGAGGATCAGGAACTGGGCGCGGCCGCCAAGACCCATCACTTCGCCCTCGACCGCGGACGCGCCGAAGATCAGGACCGGGATACAAAGCGGCAACACGACCAGCGCAAGCAGTGCGCTGCCGCGGCGCGCCCCGATCATCAGCGCGGCGCCGATCGAGCCGATCAGGGTGAGCGTCGGCGTGCCGAGCAGAAGCGCGAGCGCGATCGGACCGAGCGCGTCCGCGGGCAGCTGCATCAGGATCGCGAGCAGCGGGGACAGGAGCGCGAGCAACAGGCCGCTGGTCAACCAGTGGGCAGCGCACTTGGCGAGCGTCACCACTTCCAGCGGCAGGACGCCCTCCGCCAACAGGTCGAGCGAGCCGTCCTCCGCATCCGCCTGATAGAGCCGATCGAGGCTCAGCATCACCGCGAGCAGGGCGAGCACCCAGATCACGCCGACGCCGATGCGCTCGAGCACCTGCGCCGCCGCGCCGACCCCGAGCGGGAACAGCGCGAGCGCGATGACGAAGAACAACAGCGGCTGCAGGCTGTCGGCGCTACGCCGCAAGCCGAGCTGCAGATCGCGCCGGAAGATCGCGGCGAAGGCCGCATTCACGGAGCGAACTCCAGGACCTGAGGCGCGTCGAGCCTGAGGTCGCGATGGGTCGCGATCACGGCGATGCCGCCCGCGCCCCGATGCGCCGCCACGGCATGCGCCAGGTGCGCGCGATTGGCGGCGTCCAGACCGGCGTCGGGCTCGTCCAGCAGCCAGAGCGGGCGACCGCTCGCCAGGAGGCGGACCAGCGCGAGGCGCCGTCGCTGCCCCGCGGACAGATAGGCGGCCGGCACGTCGGCGAGCGCGCTCAGCTCGAAGCCCGCGAGCGCCCGCTCGAGCGGCGCCGTCGGCGCCCCGGCGACCGCAACCGCAAAGCGCAGGTTCTCGCGTACGGTCAGCGCGGCCTTGATGCCGTTGCTGTGCCCGATCAGGTGCAGCCGGACCCGGTGCTCGGCCGGGTCGGCTAGCGCGGGTTTACCATCCCACCATAGGGTACCCTCGCTGGGTGCGAGAAACCCGGCGAGCAGGCGCAGCAGACTCGATTTGCCGGCGCCGTTCGGACCACGTAGCAACAGCGCCTCGCCCGGCCCGAGCGCGAACGACACGTCTTCGAACACGAGCCTCCCGCCCCGCGCGCAGGCGAGGCCCTCCGCCCTCAGCAGCGGCCGCTCAATCGGGCGCACGCCGGTCGTCGATCACCTTGCCGTCGTTGGCGAGCTCGCCCTGCGCGGCGAACGCGACGTCGCCGCGCAGGCCTGTGACCGACGTCAGGCTCTGGGCGATCGTCTCGGCCAGGCCCTCGGGGCGGGCGTCGACCTCGCACCACAGGGTCATGCGATCGATGTGCTCGTGGCGCTCGACCACCAAGCGCGCCCGGCCGACCGCCGGATGGCGCTTGACGACCTCGGCGATCTGCCGGGGGTAAACGAACAACCCCTTGATCTTGGTGGTCTGGTCGGCGCGGCCGAGCCAGCCGCGCAGACGCCGGTTGGTGCGTCCGCACGGGCTCTGGCCCGGCAGAAAAGCCGACAGGTCGCCCGTGGCGAAGCGGATCAGGGGATAATCGGGGTTGAACACGGTGACCACCAGCTCGCCGACCTCGCCTACCGGAACCGGGTCGCCGGTACCCGGGCGCACGATCTCGACCAGCACGCCCTCGTCGATCACCAGCCCCTCGCGCGCCGGCGTCTCGTAGGCGATCAAGCCGACGTCGGCCGTACCGTAGCATTGGTAAACGCGCACCCCGAACTCCGCCTCGAACCAGTCGGCGAGCGTCCGCGGGCACGCCTCGCCGCCGACCAGCGCCTTCTTGAGGGAGGAAGTGTCGAGGCCGTCCGCGCGGCCGCGCTCAAGCAGGATCTTGAGGAACGACGGCGTGCCCGTGTAGGCGGCCGGACGCGCCCGCGCGATCACGGTGAGCTGCAGCTCCGTCTGGCCGGTGCCTGCCGGAATCACCGGGCAGCCGAGGACGCGGGCGCCGCTTTCGATGATCGATCCCGCCGGGGTCAAATGATAGGCGAACGCGTTGTGTACGACGTCGCCAGGTCGGATGCCGGCCGCGTACATCGCGCGGGCGAAGCGCCAGTAGTCGGGGCGCGTGCCCTCGGGCTCGAGGATCGGACCGGGCGACATGAACAGCTTGGCCAGCTGCGCCGCGGGAATCGTGGTCAGACCGCCAAACGGCGGGTTCGCCTGCTGGCGCTCAATCAGATCGCTCTTGCGCAACAGCGGCAGCTCGGCGAGCGCCGCGAAACTGGTCACCGTGGTCGGCTCGACTCCGGCCAAATGCGGGGCGAGCGCCGGCGCGTCGGCCATGGCCCGGCGCAGTAGGTCGGGTAGGCGCGCGAGCATCTCCTGATCACGCTGCCGCGGCTCGCGCTGCTCGAGCCGGTCGAAATGATCCCCGCGCCCGAACGCCTTGGCGCGGCCCGTGCTCCTGGTGCGCACAGCTGATCCGCGGGCCATCACCGGCGCTTCGCGGGCGCGACCTTGACGCAATAGCGGGCACGCAGGCGGTCGACATGGCCCGCGAGCCAGCTCGGAACGTCCCGCGCCGCCCACTCCCGCCACATGGCCGCGAAGCTCTGGGCAGCGAAGATCACCTGGGCATCCCGGACCGCATCCGCCAGCTCGGTCGCTTCGCTACGGTGGCGGCCGAACTCCTCGAACTGATCGGCGTCGAGCGGTTCCCAATACAGGTAAAGCAACGTGGTCCGCCGCTCGGGAAAGGTCCGCCCGAGCGCCAGGGCGAATTTGATCAGCGCCCCGGAGTCGATGTAGCGAAAATGCTGCGGCTCGGCGCGGAGCCGGTCGAGCTGCCGGCGCCACGGGTCGAGCTCGGGGATGGTGGCGAGGAGCTGATCGTACGATGCAGCCACGGCGGTTTTGCGCCGGCTGAGGTACTCGAAGCAGCGCGCGGTCACGGCGATCGCCGCCTCGGCCCGCAGCGCGAGCAGGTCCAGATGCGGCGGGGTGCCGCGCAGGCCAGTCGGGCAGCGCACCTCGAACTGCACCGCGTCGAATCCGATCCAGCCGGCGAGCGGCAACTGATCGGTCGCGTCCTGCCACCGCAGGAAGCTGTTGACGGTGAGCGCCGTGGCCGAATGGGGCGAGCGCAGCCGCGCCCGGTCGATCGAATCCGGCAGCTGGTCGTGCGGCACGCCATCGATCAGGAGATCGCTGATCCGGCGGATCCGTCCGTTGGCGACCAGCAGATCTTCGGCGCGGGCCTGCCGCAGCGCCTCGGCCAGCGCGGAACCGGTGCGCTGGGTCAGGCTCGCCTGCTGGGACTGGCTGCCGAGCATGCCGGGACTACAGCCAGCGCTTGCGGCGCTTGTAGCTTTTGATGTCGCGGAAGCTTTTGCGCCCGCTCGAGCTGAGGCCGAGGTAGAACTCCTTGACATCCTCGTTGCCGCGCAGACTGGCGGCGGGACCGTCGAGCACCACCCGGCCGTTCTCCAGGATGTAGCCGTAGTCGGCGTAGCGCAGCGCCAAGTTGGTGTTCTGCTCGGCGAGCAGAAAGGTGACGCCGGCCTCGGCATTCAGCCGGGCGACGATGGCGAAGATTTCCTCGACCAGCTGTGGCGCCAGGCCCATGGACGGCTCGTCCAGCAGGATCGCCTTGGGGCGTGCCATCAGGGCCCGGCCGATCGAGGTCATCTGCTGCTCGCCGCCTGAGGTGTAGCCGGCGAGTGCGCGCCGCCGCTCCCGCAGCCGCGGGAAATAGCCGTAGACCATCTCGAGGTCCCGCGCGATCGCCGCCTTGCCATCGGCGCGCGTGTAGGCGCCGGTCAACAGGTTCTCCTCCACGGTCAGGTGCTCGAAGCAGTGGCGCCCTTCCATCACCTGGACCACGCCCAGCCTGACCAGATCGGACGGGCTGAGCGCGGTGATGCTGCGCCCGGCGAGCGTGATCATGCCCTTGGTCACCTCGCCGCGCTCGGCGCGCAGCAGATTGGAGATCGCCTTCAGCGTGGTGGTCTTGCCGGCGCCGTTCGCGCCCAGGAGCGCGACGATGCCGCCCTCCGGGACCTGCAGCGAGACGCCCTTCAACACCAGGATGACGTGGTCGTACACGACCTCGATGTTGCTGACCGCGAGCAGCGGCCGAGCCGCCGCCGCGGCGCCCTCGACCCGGCTCGCCAGAGCGGTCGCGGACACCTGGCCTGCCGCCCGGGCTCGGTTCAGCTCGTGCAGTCGCGCGGCGTGATGCCGTGCTCCTTCGCGTACTGCGCCGCCGACGCCTCGATCATCGGCCGCACCACGTCCTTCATCGGCGTGATCCAGTCGGAGACGAACGACCACTTCTCGCCATCCCACTGCTGGACCCGGACCGCGTGGTTGCCCTCGTGGTCGGCGCAGGTCACCTTGAGCGGCGGCGTGAAGTCGGACATGCCGAGCTCGGCCAGCCGCTCCTCGGTGATGTTCAGGCTCTCCAGGCCGTCCCGCACCTGCTCGCCGGTGAGCGGCTGCTGGCCATGCTTCTCCTGAGCCGTGCGGATCGCTTCGGTCACGATCACGGCGTTGATCAGGCCACGGTTGTAGAGCACCTCGCCGACGTGCGCCCGGTCGCCCGCGCCGAGGCCCTTGTCGTAGACGTACTTGAAGATGTCGTCGAACACCGGATAGCCGGTGCCCGGCGCATGGAAGGTCGCGCTCTTGTAGCCCTTTGCTGCGGCGCCCGCCGGCTGCACGTCGGGCTCGGCGCCGGACCACCACACGCCGATGAAGTGATCCATCGGATAGCCGACCGCGGCCGCCTCCTTGATCGCGGTCGAGTTCATCACGCCCCAGCCCCACATCAGCACCCAGTCCGGCCGGAGCTGCCGCCCGATCTTGAGCCAGGTCGCCTTCTGCTCGAGCCCGGGATGCGCCACCGGGAACAGGGACAGCTCGTAGCCATAGGTCTCTGCCAGCTTCTGGAGCGTCGGGATCGGCTCCTTGCCGTAGGCGCTGTCGTGGTACACGAGCGCGATCTTTTTGCCCTTGAGTTTCTCCATACCGCCTTCCTGGTCGCCGATGTACTTGATCAGCGCCGAGGCCTGGCTCCAGTAGGTCATCGGCACGGTGAACACGTAGGGGAAGACGCGGCCGTCGCTGCCGTCGGTGCGGCCGTAGCCCATCGAGAGCACGGGGATCTTGTCGGCCGTGGCGCGCTCAATCAGCGCGTAGGTGATGCCGGTGCTGTACGGGTTGACCACCGAGGCGCCGGTCGGGCCGTTCTTCTTTAAGCGCTCGTAGCACTCGACGCCGCGGTCGTTGTTGTAGGCGGTCTCGCACTCTTCCCAGGTCAGCTTGACCCCGTTGATGCCGCCGTCGCGTTCGTTGATCAGGGTGAAGTAGTCGTTCATCGCATTCGCGATCGGAATGCCGTTCGGGGCGTAGGGCCCGGTGCGATAGATCAGGAGCGGAATGAACTGCTCGCCGTCGGCGAGGGCTTCGGACAGGAATCCAGCCGTCAGGCCGGTTGCCACGGCCAGACCCGCAAGCGCCGTCTTCCTCAGGCTCATGATGTGCTCCCTGATTGTGTCGGACGGGCCAAGCGACCTGGCCCGTCACGTTGCAGCCACCCTAGCATACCGACGCGGCCCGAGCCAACGTGATGGTTCGCTGCAGCGGCAATATGGCAGCGGCGCCGCGGGGCTTGTTCTCGGAGTGCCAGGGTGTGGCAGGGCGCTTGGACACCGAATGACGGGCGCGCAAGAGCCGTTCCGGACGGCACTGGCGCGCTTGACGCCGCAACGGGCGGGCCACAGCGCCTATGGGGAGAGGTCCAGCGTCAAGCGGCCGGTCAGTCAGAAGATCGCGATCGGGTTCCAGGGCGAGCCGGTGGCGCCGGGCAGGCGGAGCGGCAGGCCGACCACCATGAACTCGAAGCGCCCCCCCTCCTCGCACGCCGCGGCCAAGTCCTCGAGTTGCAGGCTGTCCGAGACGCACATGCCCATGGCCGTGAGCTGCAGCGGGTGGATCGGATAGGGCATGCTTTCGACGTTGCTCGGCACGGTCTCGCCGTCACCGTCGGGCAGGAAGGCGGCGATACGCCGCTCGTGCATCCACGGGACGGTGTCCACGTGCAGCCCCGCCTTGCCCTCGCCGGCCGGCGGGTATTCGTTGCTCCACGGGCCGAGCGCCAAGCGCCTGGCGTGGTGACCGGTGCGGAACACCAGGATGTCGCCCTCCTCGAGCCGGACGCCCTCGGCGGCCTCGATCGCCTCGACTTCCGCGCGGGTCACCGCCTCGCCGGGCTCGAGCCAGTCGACGCCGCGATGGCGCGCCGCATCCAACAGGACGCCGCGGCCGACGATGCCGGTGGCGTACGCCGCGATGCTGCCCCACTCCGAGCCGCGCGAGGTCAGGAGCGCAGCCGGCTTGCCGTTGTACAGCTGGCCGCGATAGGCGACGTGGTTGAGCGCGTCGACGTGGGTGTGGCAGTCGCCGTGGCTGGCCATGCCGAGGAAGCACATGCCGAACGACAGGCCGCTCTCGCTTACGGGGAAGTCGTGCATCAGCGACATCAGGTGCACGGCGGGATTGGGATTGTCGGGCCCGGCAGCCTTGTTGATCGGGATGGCCATCGACACCGCGCGCCCGCTCTGCACCAGGGCGGCGGCGGCGGCCACCTTGGCGGGCGTCAGGTAGTTGAGCGTGCCACGCTCGTCGTCGGGCCCCCAGCGCCCCCAGTTCTTGACCGCCTCGAACATGGCATCGAACTCGGCGAGAGTGACGGGAGCGGGCGGGGTCAGGGTTCGCGCCATCGAAAGGAGCCTCCACGGGGAGCCGCGTGAGTGCATGCTCAAGCGTAGGCGATCACAATCGCCCCGTTGTTTTCAAGCCATTGATTGCATTGGCGCGCCCTGCAGGAGTCGAACCCGCGATCAGATCATGCCGAAGGTGCCCTCCGTTGAAGATGAGGAGCATTACCGCCTTCTGGTTCTGGCGAAGGATAAGCTGCTCCCGCTCATATCTCCCCACCACCCACGAGTATCATACCCGCGGCATAATTTGCAATGTCTCGCATATTGATATCGTCGCCCCCCTTTCTCCGCAGATCCTCAACACTCACCATATTCCCTCCCGCGATGAATCTTTCGGCCCATTTATTTTGATTGTTAATTTCGTCTCCCAATATATTACGGATCCAGACTAGAGCTTGCGTGTATATCGAAAGATCTTCCGCCCTAAGCGCTTCATTGACAGCAATCTCTAGACTTGCTCCTCTTTCCCCTTGCAGAAAATAGGTAATGCGCGCTAGTTCCTCGCTGTTGAGATACGCCGGCACTATAGCTTGTGTCTTTGGTGCTGGGGAGCTGGACACGCTAAATGAAGCTCCTAAGGCGGAAACTCCCACATCCGCCTCGTCTAGCCCAAACAAACGCGAGATCTTGACGATCGTGTTTGCTCTTGCACTTGCGCTAAGACTCTCCGAGAAATTTACGTTGAAGCGAAAGTTAACTTTTCCATGGAGAACCTCCGCGATCAGGAAGTAGCCTCCGGAAGTTCCATTCAGCAAATCTTTGATCAGAGCGCACCCCTCCTTGGCCATATTCCAGTTGCGCATAGCATAGGTATCGGGCTCGAAGCGATCGATTGAAAGTGGGGATATGGTCAACGTAACGGTTTTCTCAAAACGTACACCACCATCCAACTCAATCTCTCCTATATTTCTAAGAATGTCTCCACCAATTGCTGACGTTGCAGTCTTCTTCACATCTACGCCTTCGATGTAGTCTTCGATACGAACATAGTTGCCGTTTCTCTGGTTATCGTAGCAGTCTGATTTAAATAATGTCTCGTTGCCGATGTCCAGAATCTGTCCTGGAAAAAGTGGATTCTGCACGAAGATGGGAAATGCATAGTATTTCGAGAGGAAAATCCGGGTGACCGCGGACTTGTACGGCCGAATTAGTTCGGCAGCGCCTGCCGTGGAGAATGCACTAGCCCACGTCACTGCAGTCACTAACGCGAGCAGGCGCGCGGTCTCCCAAGATCGAGTGACTAATGCCCAATGCATGAAAGCGGCCACGCCCCCCAACTGCGCTATCGACGAACGCTCACTGCTCTGATCATATCGTGAGCGAGGTCTCGTTTCAACAAAGATTATGTGTCGCTCAGGCCGTTCGAGCGTCATCTGGAGCGATCGGGCTTCGAGCTCGATGAGGCCGATCCTCCGCGTCATCGTCCGGTTCACCGTCGCCGTTGTCCTCTAAGTCGTCGGCGCCGCCATCGAATGTCATCAGCCGTTCGAGAAACATCAAGCACATCATGCGGCGAGATCAGCGCGTCCGCTGCAAGTTCCCATCCGCGTCGTAAAAAGGGCACCTCGCGAACCCAGCCCCGTTCCACAGGGCATCAAAGATCGGCCTCAGCGCGCGCGCATAATCTTCCTGGTTACCGTAGTCTTCAACGATAACCGCCGGTAATAGCAGCGGGTCGACCGGCGGGAAGGGTTCTATCCTCTCTACATCCGAATGCCACTCCAACTTAATTCCTAACCGCGCTCCCACAACACCTTCATAACTGATCATTAGGACAATGGGCATCGGTACGTCGAGTTCCCGCAGCCCTTCAAAGTAACTTGAAAGCGCCTGGACAATTTCGGCGATCGCGTGGGGGAGGATAGTCATGCCATTTCTGTCAAACAAGATACCTGCGAACGTCGCTTCCACGATTCCATTGCGGAAAACCTGCGTATAGCCACAGCGTTCTTCGCCGCCGGCGACGTTGATGGAACCATCCAAGTTGAAGCGCCGCGTCCAACTGCTCCGCCCTATGGTGGGGAACTGACTGTGGCAAGCATATGCCCTTTCTACGTCGATTTGGGCCGCCTGACCGAACGCGGACAATGGGACCAGATGAAGGAACAGCCGTCCACCGGTAGGTAGTCGGCAAGGTCCCTGGCCAGCCACGATCGTGGCGATTCGTTCGGCCCGGAAGCTCTTCATCCGCTGATGCACATCGGCCGCAAAAGTGAGCAACACGCGAAGCTCCTCGACGCTGGTCTCATGAGCACCGCCCGAGTTTCGGACGTAGAAGCGGTTATGCCCGCCAGTCCTCACGCGGTGCGGAGGGTTCCAGCTCCTCGGTATCCGGATGACGAGAGCCGTGCCACCACCGCTCAGGCAAATGGCCCGCATGCGAACACCCACGATCCTGGGCTCTACGCCCTCGCGGACCATCGATTCCAGTCTGCCTATCTCCGCATCAGGATCGCGGTTGGGCAACCCCGTCAGCCCCGTCGGGACGCCCTTCGCTTCCTCCATGCCGATGATCAGATGGCCACCAGCCGAGTTGGCGAACGAGGTGATGTCCTTCAGCGCTTCCTTCTTGTCGGCATCGCTGTTGCCGTACGGATCACGTTTGTATTCGATGGTGAGGCCCTCGGGCCGAGCGGCCTGGATGAGATCGATCAGATCGGCCTCTGAGATTTCGTCGAAGTTTGCCCGCTCGATCGACATTGCAGAACCTCAAAGCTGTTCTCTACCGCCGGCACCAGCTCCCGAGAGGGCGGGCCGCGCCCTGGCCTTGCGTCGAGTCTCCCGTGCTCACATGTCACCAGTAGTCTTTGCGAGCCGATAGGAATGTAGGGAATCTGCGGGATTCCGCGTCACCACAAATATTGACATAGCGAGGAAACGGCGGCTGAGCGATTGATCTTGTTGGCGCGCCCTGCAGGACTCGAACCTGCGACCTACGGATTAGAAGGCTGTAGATTTCGGGCGATAAAAAGCTAGGGGAACCTCCGCTTACCTGGCAAGAAATGTTTATCGTGTCACACGTCATGTCACAGACAGCGCCGCCGCTTCGGCAGTCGCAATGCGCTCGTGATCGTCGGTGCGCGGGATCAGGTGAGCATAGACGTTCCACATCACCGAAGCCGTCGAATGTCCCGACCACTCCTGGACCCGCCTGGGATCGATCCCCGCTGCCAGCCAAGCCGATACCGCGTAGTGCCTCAAGCTGTGCCAGCCGTACTCAGGAACCTTAGCCTTGGCGCACAGAGGCGTCAGCAGACGCTGCTGTAGGTTGCTATGGCTGTCGGGCTTGCCTGAGGCCGTGGCGAACACCAGCGC
>JBKPNX010000032.1:0-11904 GCA_046732855.1 Pseudomonadota bacterium | reverse complement strand
TGAACCAGCACTGGTTCGGCTCCCTCGCCGAGGCCGCGCGGATCATCGAGGCTTGGCGCCAGCACTACAACCGCGAGCGCCCCCACAGCGCGCTCGGCTACGAGGCGCCGGAGCGGTTCGCGCGCCGGCTCGGCGCGCACGGACTCGATGAAGGTCCGCGCCCCACGCCGGCGCGCGCTCCAGCACCGAGCCCATGCTACGAAGTGAACAACTCACCTCCGCCCTGGACCTAACTTCGGGGGAAGGCCAGAGCTACCCGCAAAAACCCAGTACCATCGCCTGCGCGGCGGCCGCGGGCCGAAGAAGTCGGTGTGCGCGGTGGCGGCCTCGATCCTGAACGCCGCCTACACATGCTGAAGGACGGCACCGCTTACCGGGAGCTCGGCCCCGACCACTTTGACCGGCGTGCCAAGGAGGTCCAGGCCGGGCGGCTCGTCCGCCGCCTCGTCGACCTCGGTTACGCCGTCGAGCTCGCGCCGCTCACGGCGTGACCGCCGCGCCGGGTTTCTTGCTAGAGTCTAGCGCTCACAACGCACCGCCAATCCCACCCGAAGCAGCCAGAGCACCGCCCGCTGACCTGCGCCGCGCCTTGATGGGTCCAGCACCTCCAGCAGCTCTCGCACCGTAGCCTCACCGCGGCGGTGCAGCTCGGCTAGCAGCTCAGACGTCCCAGCCTCGTCAAGCTCGCTTGGCAAGGACGGCGCGGTAAAGCGCAGCAGTGAACGGAGTTCGGTCGTGGCCATCAACGGGTCCGGCCGCAGCCGCTCCGACAGGTGAAAAGTGTCGCTCGGCCACATGGCAAAAACTTGGGTCGGGTCCGCGTAGCGCGGATCGGGCACTGGGTCCCTTGTTGCCGGTGCTGCCAAGCGGATTGCCCGCTGCTCGCGCCATAGGGTCTGGTATTGGGGGATGATGGCAGTCCAATCGAAGGTTTCCCGCGCCCGGGCCTGACCCGCTTTGCCCATGCTCCGTCTGAGCATCGGATCGGCGGCCAACGCCCGGAAAGCCTCCGCCGCCGCGCTGATATCCACCGCGGTCAGCCTGGCAGTTAGAGAGAGCCACGTACCATAATAGATGTTAGAGGTAGCATAGCGGAGTGACGCCTCCCGCCCCTCGCCGGGGGGCGCCATCGTGGTCCTCACCAGCATCCCGTCTACCCCGTTTCGTACCGTATCGCGGAAGCCGTCCCAGTCGGTAACGACTACCGGCAGCCCGGCTGCCATGGCCTCGACCGGCGCCTGGCCGAAGGTCTCCTGGACGTTGTCGACCAGATGGGTGAAGATATCCGCGGCAGACCAGATCTCGCGCGCCACGGCCTGCTCGCGCCCGTCCAGTACGTGCATCCGAACCTCGGGGCAGAGTGCCGAAGCCTGCTCCCGCCAAATCGCCTCCTCGGGTGGATGCAGCCACCAGCCGGCCAAAATGAGGTGCAGAGGATAAGGCTGGGTCTGGGCGGCGCGGCCCAGTGCTGCCATCATCGGCAACGGATGCGCCTTCCCATGCCGACTAAGCCGGCCAAGATAAAGGATTGCCACCTCTTCCGCGTCGATCCCAAGCCGCTCGCGCCAAGCCGCCCGCCAATCCTCCCGTGCCGCGAAGCGGTGCGTATCCACACCGAGCGGGATCACCGGCAGTAGCGGGCGGGGGAAGCGAGTCGCGCCTAACCGCTCCGCAAGCCTTTCCTCTTCCGCCCGCAGCATCTCGTTCACCATGGCGGCGACGGCACGCGCGGTGCAAACCAGCGCATCCCAGGGCTGCACCGGGGCGATGGCCAGGTTCGCCAGCATGGCCATAGGGAGAAAATCGGCCAGCGTATGCGTGAGTCCCGTCAGGGCATAGGACCGGGGATCTACAAAGCTGCGCTGCCTCGCAAAGGCGACTATGTTCGGGTCGCAGATGGCTAGGCCGCCCACCTCCGCCAACTGGTTCTGCTGGTGTCCGTCAATAACGCGGACTGGCATGGTAGCGCCTAGATCGCGGGCAAGCTGCTCGAATGCCGTGCCGTACTGGGCTTGCTGCGACGTATAACCGTACAGCACCTCCAGATCGCCGTATTTAATCAGACCCTCTAGGAAGCCTCGATTGGCCACGAGCCGGCCAATCACGTCCTGTCCGGCGGTTCCGCATGTGTACTCCGGGTAGAAGAGAATAGCTGGCGTAAACGACTCTGGCATGAAGGGCACCTCTGCGAGCAAGCTTTAAGCCCTGTTCGACCTTGAGGACTTTGAGATGTTTCTTACTTTACGATGAACGGTAAGTGGGTCGCGTCCGTCAAGGTGGTGGAAAAACGACCGGGCGCGAGCAGCTCGGCCATGACGCCCGCTGCAAGGCGAGTGGCCGTACTATCTGAAGGTCAGGGAGGGCGGTCTGATCGTCTCCGTGGCCGCGGTAATCGCGGTGGCGGTGGCGCGTGTCGAGCATCCGGTTGCGGTACCCATTACGCCAGTTCAGGCGCTATGGGGAGCGCTCGTGTCGGCCGGCCACGACCAAGCCCTCCACGTCAGCCTCCATCAGCAGCTGCAGCACGGCCTCCCCGTCCTTCTGCAGCAGCTCGGCAAAGGAAGTCTGTCCTCGTGCACTAGTGGATTAAGTCTAACAAAGGATTCCCTTGGTGCAGGGCCGGTGGTAAGCTGGGGCCATGCGCAAGGGAATCGAGATCGAAGTCACTGCCGCCGATCGGGTCCGGCTCGAGGCTATCGTGGCGGACCGCAACAGCCCGCAGAAGCATGTCTGGCGGGCACGGATCATGCTGGCCACCGCGGACGGCTGCGGCATCGCCGAGGTGATGCGCCGGGCGGGCGTGTCGAAGCCGTGTGTGTGGCGCTGGCAGGAGCGGTTCATGGTCGAGGGCGTCGTCGGTCTGCTGCACGACAAGACGCGGCCGGCGCGCATCCCGCCGCTGCCCAAGGCCTTGGTCGCGCGGGTCGTGATGCGGAACAGGCGCCGCCGAACGGCGTGACGCACTGGACGGCGCCGGCGATGGCCGCGGCCAGCGGGCTCATTGTCAGCTCGGTCCAGCGGATCTGGCGAACGCACGGCCTGCGGCCGCATCAAGTGCGCAGCTTCAAGCTCTCGAGCGATCCCCATTTCGCCGCCAAGGTCGAGGACATCGTCGGGCTGTATGTCGATCCGCCGGCCCATGCCGTGGTGCTGTCGATCGACGAGAAGAGCCAGATCCAGGCACTCGACCGCACCCAGCCGGGTCTGCCGATGAAGCCGGGGCGCATTGGCACCGTGACCCCCGATTACAAACGCAATGGCACGACCACCTTGTTCGCGGCGCTCAACGTGCTCGACGGAAGCGTGATCGGCCAGTGCATGGCGTGCCACCGGCACCAGGAGTTCATCGGCTTCCTCAGTGCCGTCGAGCGCGCGGTGCCGGCCGGCAAGCTGGTCCACGCCATTCTCGACAACTACGCCGCGCATAAGCATCCCAAGGTCCGCGCCTGGCTTACCCGTCATCCGCGCTGGATCTTCCATTTCACCCCGACCTCGTACTCCTGGCTTAACGCCGTCGAGACCGTGTTCGCCAAGCTCGCCAAGCGTCAGCTCAAACGCGGGGCGTTCCCCTCCGTCGTCGTCCTGCAGGAAACCATCCACCGCTTCGTCGCCGCGCATAACCGCGCGCCCCGGCCGTTCGTCTGGACCGCCGATCCCAAGGCCATCATCGCCGCCGCCAAACGAGGGTATCAAGCGTTAGATTCCATCCACTAGCGGTGCGACGCCGAGCGTCAATTCCCCCACCCCGGCTTGGGAAGCCGCAGGCTCGCTGCCGGGGGCTCCTGGCCGGAGGGTATCTTGGGTCTGCATCTGACCACTAGTATTGCTGCCGGCACGCCCACGCACCAGCGCTCTGCTGTTTCTTTCTCAAAGAGACCGACCAATAAAAGGCGCTCCCTGGCGCTAGCGCCAGGGAGCTGTATGAACCTTGCGGTTAGCTGACGAGGACGATCGCCGAGACCGACCCTAAGGCGACGGCGGCTGTGGTGCTGTTATTAGCACTAGAGTTGGAGGAAAAGGAGCTATTGGTGATGGTGAACTGGCCGCCAGCCACAGCTTTGAGTTCGTCGTCGGTAAGCTCGATCGGTTCGATGCTGGTGTTCATCGTGTTTCTCCCCCGTGTCGTTAACTCTCCGCCATGTGGCGGGAGCGATGTGCACTGCAACCGCGAAGACTGTAGTAGGTCCGTGCACGGGAATGCAACATAAAATCACAGCGCACGTGCTATTTTTTAGCCAAGATTTTATTTTAATTTTATGTATCGCTGCCTGGCTCAATCTTTCACCCTGCGCTCGCTGCAATGCGACTGCTCCATGCCGCCAGCTGCCCACCGAGAGAACCGATTGGGCAGCCGGTCTGGCCATCGTCTCCGCTGGCTAAATGTGAGCTCTGCCAAATGACCGCGCGCGGGACCGCATGCCGAGCGGCTGACCGGGGCTGGATCTCCCAGGCCCACGAAGCTTTCCGACCTCGAAGGGGCGGGTAATTCAGCACCTTTGTGACCGCAGCCGGGCTTAACGATGTGACCACGGCAGCTACCCACCCCAGCGGATGGGCGGCTAATGCATCGTCTGGGCGGCGGCCACGTCAACATATAGGCCCTTCAAGGTCGCTCGCATGCCGAAGTCGACGGCCCGGGCCGGGTGCGTCGAGGTTTGGCGAGGTCTGGCTGTTGAGGTCCGGCGGCTGATGCGCTTAGTCGGAAACGCCACCACATAACGGTAGTCCGACGGAGGTAATTGTTCGTCCTCCCAGACATTACCCCGCAACACTGGTCGGGCCTTCGGATCCGGCTTTTTGTTCGCCTTGCCGCTCGGCCGCGCGCGTCGCAGAACCACGGGGTGTCCATGATCGAGGGGCTGGCCGTTATGACGGATCCCGGCCCCGCGGTGCAACAGTTGTGGTTGCCGTGGCCACTGCTGCCCCTGCCCCGCTGCCCGCTGAGCCGCTCGAGCACGCGAGCGAGTCCGCCCTGGCCACCACCCCACCCGATTTCGGCCGCTGTAGCCGCCTCCGCTGGCCAGCAGCACGGCAAGCACGGCACCTGACTGCGCTCGCCCAGGCCCGGGTGGAGAAAGCCGCGGCGCGCGAGGAGCTGAAGCTGTTCAAGCGCCTGGCGCCGGCGCCCCTGCGGCACCGGCCCGTCCGCCTGATCACCGCGAGGTAGCCGACCATAGCGGCGGTCGCGCCATCATTCGAGGACTGGCTGGCCGACGAGCGCAACCGGTCGGGTTGCTCGCTTCAGAGCTGGACGAATAACCAGGAGGTCCCGCGGGACAATCTACGATTCACTCTACGCGCACAAGGCGGCCGCCACAGACCAGCCGAAAACGTTGTGCATCTGCGCCACGTGCCACACGATCTCGATCTCGCCTCGGAGCTGAAGGCGCTGGGCGCGTCGCCGCGCTCGAGAAGGCGGCTAGGCCCGAGGACGGCACGCTCGTCAAAGCCATTGGCGACGCCTTAAGCCTACGGGTCGTGGCCGACTGGCAGCGGGAGGTCATGCGCCGCCTCGAGGATCTCGAGCGCACCCGGGTGAAGTACTACGGCGTGCACGAGGTCGGCGTTCATATCCCGCAGGAGCATTCTGCACGAAGACGGGATCCTTATGGTATGCGACCGCCCCCACGTACAAAATCGAAGGTGACGGCGCGACCGCCTGGGTGCTCGCGGTCAAGCGCGGCGCGGACAGCGGTAGAGCCTCACGATCCCGCCGCCCGCGCCGCGCTTGTCGCCGAGGTGGCCTTCGTGCTCGGCCAGCTGCCCCCGGATGGTCGGATCGACGCCGCCCAGAGACTCGCCGTTCGGCTGATCTGCCGCGCCCATCGAGTTGGGCTGGTCCGTCGACGAGGCTGTGGACTGCGCGGCGACCTACATCGACGCGATCGGGTCGATGCGCCTGATGGTGCAATTGGGCGGCTGCAATGACCGGCCCGGCAAGCGGCCTGCGTCTCGATCGCCTCAAACTCCCGCGCTCGATCGAGCGTGACCGCGAGCGGCAGATCAAGCGCGAGCAACGTCGGCTCAAGCGCGAGCAGCGGCGCCTAAATCGCCGAGCCACAGGTCACGCCGCGCCCCAGCTGCAATGACCGCGCACGAGATCGCCACCGTCGCCGAGCTGGTCTACAGCGAAGTTGCGCCCAAGCTCGGCTGTCACTCCCTTTGCCGAGAAGTGAGCTTGATCGTGCTCGGCATCTGCGCCGCCATCGACGAATCAGCCGAGCTCGTCTACGAGTACAACTGCCGCGAGGCCGGCGGTGGCCCACGCTACCGCGTGAACTTGTCCGTCCAAAGGGCGCACAATCGGCTATCTGAACCGCGTCTGGCGCGTGCGCCCAGACTCAGCCCGAGCATGACCACCCACGATGTCGCTTGCTGCTAATCCCAGGCACGCCAGCGAGCGATGTGCTCGCGCGTCTACGAGCATCCTCTGGGGCAGGGACAAGGCAAAGTACACCCGGCGGGGGCGTCAGAAAGTTTTGACCGCTCGCCTTCGCGACCGCGTGGTCGCCTGCTTTTTGCAACCTCTGTGAATTTCCAGGGACGTTAACCGAGGTGTGAGAGAAAATGCCTAGAATTTCCGCTGAAGCGCGCTCGGCTGCCGCATGGCGTCAGGGCGGCAAGCACCCGCAACCTCCGAAGGAGTTTGATGCTGACGAGAAGGCGGTGTGGCGGGAGATAGTGGAATGTCGCCCAGTGGACTTCTTTCAGCCGGGTGCTTTGCATCTGCTTGAGCAGCTATGCGTTGCGACTGTGGCGGCGCGGAAAGTGGCCGCTATAGTTCGCGAGCGACCTGGGAATAGCGAGGCGGCAAAGCTTTATCTCAGCTACGCACATCAGTGCGCCATGCACTGTACGAAGTTGCGGCTTTCGATTCAGTCTGCGCTTAGGACGGAATCGGGTAAGCTGGATGAGCGAGAGCCGACGGCGAAAGGTCAGAACGGCAGGTCTGACGTGTTGTTTGGCGGCGACGTGGTGAAATTCTGATGGCGGAGACAATGAACGCCGCCCCTCGGGGGTTGGTGATCTCACTCGCCGCAAGATGGTGCGGATGAGTCGGATCTAAACGAGGCGGTGACGGTTCGGGAGCTCGGCGAAGGAGTTGTTTCTGTGCCAGGACGGTCTCCGATACATGGGCGCGCAGGCAGCACCGCTATCCATCATCATTAGCATGCAGGCCCCCACCGATACCGATCTGCTTTCGACGCTCATCGACAGCGCGAAGGCACCGGGCGGATCCGGCTACCAGGCTGTTCCTGCGCGGCGCATCCGGAGGATGATCCGTGCTCGCCCGCGACGATGGTCGAAAGCACGATCCTGAATTTTGATGACACAGATCAGGAGCAGCGTCTGCCGGCGCTCGAATCGAGCTCAAGAATTTTCATTTTGATCTCCGATGCGTGGCCGAGGATCACTTCCTGAGCCCGGCCGTGTCGAAGCTGAACAGCGGCGCGCCCGATCTGCCCCTTTCGAGGATGCGCCCGTTTACGGCGGCCTGAATCTGTGGTCTCGGCAGGATCTGACCGCGCTGGTGCTGGTGGCACGGGACAGTGCCGGCGTGGTGCGTAGGCAGCCGCATTTCTGGGCGCCGGCGCAGGGCTTGAGAGAGCGTGCTGCCGCGACCGGGCACCCTATGACCTGTGGCGCGACCAAGGCCATCTGACAGCCACGCCTGGCGTTAGCGTGGATCATGAGTACGTCGCGCAGTGTCTCGCGAATCGGGCCGCCCGCTGCAACCATCCGTTGGGAAGCGCCTGCGAATGGTTCTCTGATTGGAGACCACCAGCCGCAGTGACATAGATGGGCTGCAGCGCCTTCTCGGCCTTCTCACCGGTGATTGTCCAGCCGAACAATTTCCCCGGCGGAATCCATGCTCGCCTTGCTGCACAGCATCAGGAATTTGACAGGCGGTCAGAATTGCCAGCAGCCGCCGCTCCTCGCGGAGATCAGCCTGGATCTCCGGCAGTGTCTTCAGGATCCGCGTCAGAGCAGGACGCGTGCCGCGACGGCACTTTGGCTGGGCTTGGGCGCTTGGAGATTGTGAAGTTGCGTCGCGCGTTGAAGAGGTGCATCCCACGGGTCTGTTCGTCATCCAATGACCGAGAAGACAATAATAGACATTGAAGTCATCAAAAGCAAATATCATGCAACTTCTACGCTTCGTTCTCCGAAATCATCATAAACTTGGCTTCCGCTCCTATTTAGCGCCCGCGGCCCAACGCCGAATTCCGCCAGCTGCGCATCGATCTTGGCCAGCTCGTGCTGCCGGAAGGCTTGGATCGCCGCCATGAGCTCGGCATCCGTATCCGTCACATCGGTGATATCGCGCCAGACTTGGCAGCAGGTGCGGTTCACCTCGCACTCTCGACATGCCTTCGCCGGGCCGTTAGTTCATGGATCTTTCGCGCCTCGGTCATCCGCTCGCTTCTTCGTTGGATTGACGCATCGTCCAGCCCGTTCTGGTGTGGACACCATGGGGGGCGCCCCGATTGTTGCGGAAGTGGTCGAGCGGACACCGCGCCGCTTCCTTCGCTCGCGCGTTGGCAGTTGGAGATTTCGCCTTTTGGCGCCCGGTGGTCACTGGCTCTTGCCTATTCCCGCGCTCGACCGCGCCAACACCGAGGCAGCCTTTGTGGCGGCGCCTCTGGCCATGAATGCAGAGTCCGTGAGTGCCTCGATGCTTTCAGAACGGCAGGTCGTCCACTTGCGCCGATTGCTGCCAGAGCCGTAGCACGGCTCAGATTCTGCGTGTCTCGACAGCACTTCGGTAAGCTTGCGTCTGGCATCACTTGTAAGCCAGATCATTGGGGCGTTCCCGTGGTGCAGGCACACCTCGACCACATCGAAGGCGAGTTCGGCAATCTCGTCCGGTATGGCGCTGTAGACGCCGCCGACTGTCCAGTTGTCGATGATGGCGTAGCTGACCTCGGCATCGCCGTCATCCCGAACGGGTTATCGTGCTATCTGCCTCGAGCCTTCGCCGCCGCGGTACGGACTTCCTTCAGCTTCGGCCAGGTGCTGCCGATCCAGTGCCCTTCGGACGGCAATCCACACCACGTCATCGGTGCTCAGGCCAGCCGGAGGCCGCAGATTGCCTAGCGGCGGTCACATCGGACGCGTCGCGCCATAAAAGGCGTACGCGCGGGCGCGCGCGTCCGTACGCGGGAAAAGGGAGAACGTGACCGATGCGACCGCCGGGTATCGATCAGGCGCCATAGCGTGGGTCCTCGGTGTAGTCCTGGCGGATCAGGCGAGCGCCTCGGTAGCCTCGTCGGCTTGCCTTCGTGCCGTCTCTGGCTGCAGTGAACGCGCGTTCCTCGAGGGCCTGGCTGAACCGCTTCTGAGTGCCGACGAACTCGCCGGCCGCTTCGGCCCAGCGCTTCCATGAGTGCCACAGATCTGCGCTCGCCTCCCAAGCATTCGGATCCGGCATGGTGCAGTCGTCTCGCCAGCGCTCGAAAGTGTCTTCGGCGGCGAGGTACTTTTCGGTTGCGGCGCGGACAGACTCGGGCGGGTCGAGCCCGTCCGCCTGCCAGGTCAAGCACCCGTCGAGCATCCAGGCGAGAATACCGGGCCACTCGGCCTTGAGCTTTTCGGGCAGCTCGGGGTCGCGGTCGTTCTCGGGGATTGTGACATCGAAGGGCACGAGGTGCATGCGGCGCCGGATCGCTTCGTCGACGCCGCTCAGCCCGGGGCGATGGTTCCCAGCGATAAACAGCTTGAACTGTGGCGTGAAAGTAAAAAAATCCTGCCTCATGAATCGAGCCGAAATTGGATCGCCGCCTGTCAGTGCTTTTATTTTAGCTTCGGCCCATCGGCGGCCCTGTTCCGTTTCCTGCGCGGTCACGAGCCGCGCGCCGCGCAGCATGGCGAGATCGGTCGGATGGCGCTCGCCAGTCGTCGCCGTGAAGGTCTCCATTGGCGCGGTGCAGGCATAATCGCGCATGATGCCGGGCAGAGTGTTCAGATAAGTCCCCTTGCCGTTCGCGCCGGTGCCGTAGCCGAACTGCAGGACGTGCTCGCGGATCGAACCTGTCAGGGCGTAGCCGGCCGAGCTGCTGAAGATAGGCCTGGAGGTCGTCGTCGCCGTCCGTGATGCGCTTCAAGAAGTCACGCCAAAGCGGACACTCGCCGCCCGGGGCGACGGCGGTGATCTTGGTATGGTACCCAAGGGGGTCGTGGGGCCGGACGGTCGCGGTTACGAGGTCGACTATGCCGCCGGTCGTGTTGAGGTGCCAGGGATAGGCATCCCACTGCTCTGGTAGAGCAGCGTGGGCCCGATCAGAGCGGGCCAGGTTCTCGACAGCGGCGCGCGTGCCTGCGCTCAGGATGCGAGCTCGGAGCTTGGCGTTGTCGAGTCCATCGCCAGCATCACGGCAGACCGCGCGGGCGAGGTCGAACGCCATGAGGGTCGGTTCCCTTTGCCAGCAGCGCCCGTCCCAATGCATCCAAGCACCCCAGAGCGCCACGTACCGGAGATGGTCGCGATGGCGGCGCGTGAACTCCGCAGCTAGTCCATCCTCGGTGAGGTCGACGGCCGGCGTGGTGTTGCGCCGCTTCAGCGCCTCGGTGAAGTCCTCGACGGTCATCGATTCAGCTTTCGGCGCTTCATCTCGCGGGCCGCGATGCTGTCGAGCGTGCGCTTCAGCTCGGCGGAATCGAGCGGCGGCCTGCATTTCACGGCGTTGAAGCAGGCGACCAACTCGGCGGCGAGAGTCGGATCGGGCACGCGGCGGAGCAGCAGGCCGGCGATCTTCGCGATGGTCTGGTTGCGCTGGCCCTCGTCGACACCGGCGAGCGCAATGGCCTGCTACTCCTCGGGGGGCGTCGGGTGGCCGTTACCGGCGGCATGGTCCAGCAGATCGAGGAGCCAACCCGGGGCCTCGGCGATCCGATCACCGGAATCCACGGACCAGCTGTACGCCCTGCCATTGACCGTGCTGGGCGGGGCGAGGACGTATCCGTGCCGCCCCCTGGTATCGACCCCGTCGCCAAGCTTGGCAGCGCTATTGCCGGGCATGGGGCGACCGCTCGGAACGAGGAGGTAAAGGTGGCGCCCGCCGCGCGGCGTGATGCACTCGACAGTCGCGGGCAGCGCCCCGTGCTCGCGCTCCAGCACGGCCAGGGTCGCCTCGCCCCCCGCGTCCGGGTCGACGTCAACCACCAGGAGCCGCATCTTGCCGCCGGTCGCGATCGCGATGTTGGCGGTCGGCCACCGACGCCACCAACATTCAATAGTGCGCGGGTCGAGCGACGCGCGGTTCGGCCAATGATCAAGCAAGGGGAGCTTCGAATCTGGTCGGCAGGGATGCACGCGTAGACCGCGACGCGCGAGGGCGAGCGCCGCCCGGCCGAGGTTGGCGGTCATGGAGCGACCGCCGTTTCGTCGCCATGCGAGGCCCAGCCGTCACGCGGCTGGCGGCAGAACAGCTCGACCTTGGACCCTGGGCATAACGTCTCCACCAGGCTGTAGAACTCGTCCGGCTTGCGTGAGTGCCGTCGCTCGGGCGCGGGTGCGTGCAGCACCGCCGCCTGATTCGAGAGCGTGACGGTCGGGCGCCCGCGGATAGCCATGATACAATGCTCGGTTTGGCCGCGGAGCCAGTGGCCGCACCCGAAATGCGGCTTGACCCAGGTCAGAACGGTGCGCTCCGCGAACCCCCAAGCGTCGATGACCTGATAGGCTGCCCGGAGATTTGGATTGGTAGTCCACAACCATAAGATGACATCGTCAGCCGCCAGAGCGGCGACTGGCATCGCGCAGATCTCGGGCACGCTCAGAGTCGGATAGGGGCACGCGCCGCGGTGTGACGGGTCGTCGTCGCGCGCGTAGAACCAAGGCGGGTCGGCGACGATGGTCCGAAACGGACCGGTGGGCAGCGGTGGCGGCTCAGCGCTGATGGC
>JBKPNX010000031.1:0-42545 GCA_046732855.1 Pseudomonadota bacterium | reverse complement strand
CGTGCTTCGGCGGCGTGAAGACGAGCGAGCCCGCCCGCAGCATGTGCGGCAGCGCGCCCGGATAGTTCGTGGGGTCGGGCGGGATCTCGGCGACGGTGACGTGGCCCGTCGCCTTGATGAACGCGCGGAACTGACGGTTGGTGATCGGCGTCCGGTCGATCCAGAAGCCATCGACCCGGACGCTATGCGGCGGGGCTTCCTCCGGGTAGTGCCGGTCGGACCCCATCCGGAACGTGCCGCCCTCGACCCACACCATCTCCGCAGTGGCCATGACTGCGCGGCCTCATTCGGCAGCGATCATTTCATGCCGACGTTGGTCAGCGCCTGCGCGCACCCGGGACTCAGATCGCTCCGGTGATTCTTCAGGCACTGCGCGACGCGGCCCTGACCAACTTCCACCTTCGCGCAATGCTTCTCGAGATCGGAGCGGCACTCGCTCGCGACATAGGTGAGCGCGTTGATCGCGCGCTCGAGCCGGGCCGCGGCGTCGTAGAGCGCGAACTCGCATTGCCCGGAGAGCTTGTCGCCATAGGCGTACAGGCAGGCAAGCAACCGCCCCTCGCCGGGCATCACCTCCGCGCAGTGCCTGGTAAGCTCGCTGCTGCAGCCCTCACGGACCTGGGTGGCGAGCGGGCCCTGCATCGCCGCGCTCGCATCCTGAGCCGGGCTCGGGCTCGCGCCCAAACCCGTGATCGCAGCAAACAGCACCGCAAGGGTTGCACGCCTGCATGCGACTCTGTTCGGCATCCACGTCCTCATTTCGACTCCTCCCGAAGTTCCTTAGGATCCTGATCGTGCGGCCAACTGCGGCGCCGGCGCAGTCGACGTTCCGTCCTACGGGTTTCAGATCGATCCCGATCGTGCTGACTGGTAACCAGACCAGCTCGTCCAGCCTTTCTGGAAAGGGCAAGTCCGCCGGGTATGTCGCCTGAAGCAGATCGGCAAAAATGGCGCGAACTGCTGGCTGGACCCGCGGAAGCGGCATCTCGCCCTCCATGACAGGTGCCTACGGCTTCTGGACGGTCAGCGACCGGCGCTCAGGATCTCGCGCACGAGCCATTCGATCCAATTCCTGTCTCGGACGGGATCAACGTGGAACGTCCGGCTGGTGTACTCGGTCTGATATTGTTCCAAGCTCGAGAAATGCCGAGTGACACGCTGGCCGTCGGGATGGACGTATCGAATGGTGATGTGCTCCGTTCCGCTCGCCACGTCACGTCGGACGGTATAGGCGACCCGTCCCCGACCGATGCCCGGGATCGGATACTCGACAAACTCGGTTCTGGTCACGCCGCCCGCCGCCCGCGAATCCTCCTGCGCCGCCCTGACATCCGCCGGCGCAGGCATGCGGAACACCAGCACGTTTTTCCCTTCGGGGTCATGGTGATAGTGCAGGACGCCTTCCCAGTCGTCCGGATCGCCACGCATCGGTCTGTGGACCTCGAACTCGTCGCCGACCTGCACCGCATAGCGATCGGTCACTCTATTGCGGAAGATCTGAACCTCCCGCCCGCCGGAGCGGGCCAGCGCCTCCAGATAAACTTGGTAGGCCTCCTCGGGGATCTCGATGTCGGCGCGATAGGTGCCGCGGCGCAACGACCCCTGCGGTTCGATTGTGATCTCCGGCAGGCCGGGTTCCAGCCCGCTGCGCAAGATCTCGTCGACCCAGGCCTGGTGACGCAGGCCACCCGGCGTCGGCGGTTCGGGCGCACGGTCGGCCGGGCTCGCCCGTTCCACAGCCGCGCGTGACGGGCGACCGCCTACCGGCGGTTGCACCAGGCCGGCCATGGTCCGTCTGCCCGGGTCGCGCCGACGCACGAAGTCTCGGAGCCGCGCGATCAGGCCCGGTCGCGGCGGCTCGGCCAGCAGCGTCGCGATGCGATCCATCAGCCTGGCGCGGGCCGCCGCCGTGGCATTGACCAGTCTCGGGTCGCCCCGCTCGTACGCCAGCTCGCGCGACCGCTCGAACTCGTTCTGATAGTGATCGCGCCAGGCCTCGGCCATTTCCACGGTGACGGTACGCTCCGGGTCGTGCGTGAGGTGCTCTCGATAGCCCTCAGGGTCCGCGTCCAGCTCGGCCAGACGTTGCTCCGCCCCGCGTCTGCCCGCGCCCCACATGATGACCTCCTCCCCGAACTCCTGAGGGGTGTTGACGCCACGGGGGCGGGGGAGCTCTTCGGGCGTGCGCAGGCGAGGCCGGACCACGGCTTCGCCCACCTCGGCCGCTGCGGGCGCCCGAGCCCTCGGCAGGTCTTCGTCCCGGGCCCTCGGCGGCGGAATGTCGGGCTCCTCGCTGGCACGAGCGCGCGTGGGGGGCTCCGGCGCAGGCGTGACCGGAGGCTGCGGCCCGATCGCCTGAGCCGGTCGCCCGGTCGGATCGAGAGTCCGGTCCGGCGCAGCCGGGCGGGGGACGGTCGGTGCGGGCTGCGCGGGGCCCGGGGGCTGCTGGCGCCTGATCACATGGATATTCGTTGGCTGCGCCGGAGGCAGCTCAGCGGCGGGGTCGACCGGGCGGGGAGCTGCCGTTGGGGGTTGCGCCGGTGCCGGCGGCTCCCGGCGCCTGATCACATGCACGTTGGTCGGACGTGCCGGAGTCTCAGTGACTTGGGGGGCCAGGCTGGGAGCGGCGGGGGCGGGCTGCGCCGGCGGCGGCTGCCGGCGCCTGATCACATGCAGGTTGGTCGGCCGCGGAGGAGCGCTTGCCGGGATTGGCCCGCGCGATGGCGCAGGCGCGGACGGCGGCCGCGATGGGGGCGAAGGGCTTGGCGGCGACGGCGCGGGCGGCGCCTGGGCTGTCGACGGTGGCGGCGTCCGGCCGCCGGCGCCGGAACGGCTCGCAGGCGGTCGGTCCATCCGGGTCATGGCACCGATTTGCCCCGCGGACGATTGCACGGGTTCCGGCGGCTTCGGCGGCCCTTGCCCGGCAGGCGGCGGGCCCGGGCCTCCGCCCATCCCGCTCCCGCTGGCTCCCGGCTTGTGGAAAATGACGATGACGTGGTCGAAAGCGACGTCATCGCCCCGGCTGGAAGCGCTGTAGCTTTGGATCCGGACCTCGGAAAATCCCTCCCTTCCCGCCCATGTGCCCGTATGGGTCTCGAGCGCCGCTTGCCGGAGGGCTTGGTTCCACTCCGCGCCGCCGCCCAATGCTTTCTTAAAAGCTTCATTGAACCGGTCGAGATTGTCGCCGCCGCCCCAATCGCCTTTGATGCCCTTGATCCCCGTTTCGCCGTGGATCCCGCGGAAATGATTGAGGGCGCGAGTGAATTCCTCCTGCCCGCGCAGCTGGCTGGAGCGCCGGTAACCTTCGATTCCGGGGATGTCATTCCTGCGCAGAACGAAATCCATTTCGACGATGCCATCCTCCAAATGGGCTTCGACGTAGTAGCGGGCGTCCTGAATCGCCAGGTCGTCGAATCTTCGCACGTCGCCCAAGTATTCGCGGGCGAAGTAGTGATCGGGATCGGCGGCTTCGCTGCGTGCGATGGTGCCGGGCAGGTCCTCGGGATCCATGACCCGGCCGGGAACATCTGGCCCGGGTTGGCGCGGGGGCGGGGGCGCGCTCGGCGCCTCGCCCTTGAACGCGGGTTGCGAGCCTTCGCCCTCCCTCGGCGCGGACTGAGGCCCCTGCGCCGGAGAGAGGCGCGTGGGCGCACTGCCGGCGCCGCCAGCCCCCCCGGGCCCCGGCGGCATTGATCCCGGCGGTCGGCCGGGACCCGTGGGGGGAGCAGCCTGGGGGCCACTCCGCGGCCGGTAGACGACGATCACGCGCTGGTTGTGATCCAGATAGCCGTGCGGTGGCGGGTCGCCGCCCTGCGGCCCAGCGGCCGCCCGCCATGCCGCTTCATAGATATCGGGGTCCAAGATCATTCTGCGGTCGTATTCGGCAGGCCTCTCGAGATGCCTCCAGTGATACTCCGCCTCGACCTGGGTCAACGGCCGAAGGCCGGGTGGGCCACCTGGGCCACCGCCACCTCCGCCTGGCGGGGGCGCCGCCGGCGGTCGGGGCGGCGGTTGCGGCCCGGTTGGCGGGGTCGTTCCTGGCGGAGGAGGCGGTTCGGTCGGCGCGGCTGCGCCTTGGCCGCCGTATTGGGGGTATCGTACCGTGACCCCGGCGTCTTCGAGATTGCGTTGAATGACGCTCCAGGCATCGCCCACGTCTTCCCCCTTGGGAAGGTTCAGGCTCTTCAGCCATTGGGCAATCTCCCTGTGCTCCGCGGTGCTCCAGCGCCGGAGGCTGCCCTCCCCCAGGTCCTCGGGCTTGACCAGCTGGCCTGCGTAAAACCCCTCGAACGGCGCCCAGTCTCCCTTCTGCGCGCCGCCCCGACCTCTCTCGCCAAGACTGCCCCACCCGGTGCGGCGATAGAACGCGAGCGGCCCCCGGGGGGTATCGACGATCACCACGTCGCGGCCGTCGAAATGCCAGATCCGGCTCGATCTCAAGGAGACGCCTTGCGGCGCCGGGACGGGACCTGGCGTTGGCCCTCCGGGAGGTCCGGGGGGCTTCTTTCCTGAGACCGGGCGGCGCTCCTCGCGCGACGGCTCGCGTTTGCCCGGCCTTTTCTTGGCTGCCCCTTTGCCGGTCTCAGGTTCGGGTTCCGCCACGGCCGGGGGCTCCGCGACGCGGCCTTCCTCGGCCGCCCGCACATCCCGCTTCTGCGGCCGTCGCTTTGGCCCACCCTTTTGCGCCGCGGTCTCTACATCCGCCGGTCCCGCCTCTCGCGCGACGGGCTTTGCACGAACCTCAGCCGCTTCACGCCCGCTCCCGCGGGGCTTCTGCTGGGCGGCGGCCGCGGCCGGGACCTCCGCGGGCTTGGCCGATTCGACGGCTGGCCGGGCGATCGCGGGCGGTGGCGGCGGCGGGGGCTCGGCGCCGGAGGGCGCCAGACGCTTGGTGGCTCCAGGGACGATCCGATCGATGAAGCCCCGACCGGCCGGGGTCAGCTCGCCCTGGACGTCGAGCACATTGCGCTCCTGCAGCGACTGGTAGCCCCGGGGCAATCCCTCGAGCTCCAGCAGATCGGCCTGCTGCTGCAGCCGCTCGGTCTCGACAAAGGACGACGGCCTCGGGTTGGTCGCCGCGCCGATGTGGGCGGCGACGGCACCGCCGACCATCATCACCCCCGAGGTCATCGCGGCGCTGAACGCCTGGTCGCGCAGCTTGCGCTTTTCGTCGGGGGCAAGCTTCATTCGCTCGGCCAGCAACTCGATCTTTTTGATGTCATCCTCGAGTTTCTCGTGAACCAGATAAAGCGAGCCGCCCATTTCGGTCGCGCTGTAGATGCGCAGCAGGCGCTGCGCGCGCTCGACGCTTTGCAGCCAGGCGGGAATCGCGCCGGGGTTCGTGCGCGCCAGCGCGCTCGCCTGGAGCGCGAATTTCGCGCCGATGCCCGCCGGTATGACGCTGACGATGCTGACGATGTCGAGCGCGGTCTCGGCGTCCCATTCGAATTTGTGGCGCCGCGATCGCTGCCGCATGCTTTGCACCGCCTGGATCGCGCCCGCCGAGGCGGCGATGAAGCCGAGCAGGGCAGCAGCCGCGGGAGCGCCGGCTCCGGTCAGCGATAGCGCGACCGCGCCAGCCACGAGGGCGATGATGGCGAGCGCTTTGAGCACCAGCTGGAGCGGTCCCGGGCTGCTCTCGTGATAGGTGAGCGCCGGGCCGGGATGGGCCTCGGCAGCCGGCTTCGGAGCGCGTTCGCCGCCAGCCTCGCTGGTCCGTTCTCTGCCAGGCGGCGGCGAGGGGATGCGCACGACGATCAGACCCTCGCCGTAGGTCGCGTCGTCACCGAAATCGTCGAGCCCCTTCTGGATGGCCTTCAGATGCCCGGCGGAATCAGCGCTCGGCCAGTCGCCTTGATACTGGTCCTGGGTTTCGGGGCTGGTCGCGTCGATGACCGTGTACGCGACACCGCCGCGAAACCTCTTCCGCTTGTCCGGGGCCTCCGCGATCAGAAGACGCAAGGGATAAACCAGGCCGGTGAGCGTCGATATCATCGCGGCCTCGGCGTTGTACTGGTGCGGAGAGTCCGCCTTGATGTCGTCCTTGAAGGTATCCGCGACCTTGGCGCTGTCGGCGAGCCGGTCCCGCTGCCACTTCAGCTGATTCGCGTAAGCCTCGAGGTCCCGGTTCTCCGCCAGCAGCCACATGTGGATGACGAGCAGCTCGGGCTGGTTTTCAAGTAGCTTCGAAGGAGCGGTTCCTTTCTTTCTACCTTCCTCGCGCGCTTCCTGGATGAGCTTCAGCTTCGGCAGCATGCCGTCGATGTAGCTCAGCTCGGCCTGGATGCCCTCGGCCGGCTTTTTCGTCTCCAGATCCCGCAATCGTTTGAGCTCGTCGACTTTCATCTGCTCGACCGCGCGGAGCACCTGCTGGTACGTCTCGTCGAGCTGTTCCTCATTCAGCTTGGCGCGGACCATCTCGAGCTCGCGCTCGATCATCTCGATCCTTTGCGTGCGGCCGGACACCGCGGCTTTTGCGACCGTCTTGATGGGTTTGACATGGACCGGGTAGTAGGCGATGCTCGAAACCCGCTTGAGTTCTTCGTCGCCTATCGGCCCGTGCCGGGTTTCGCAATAGACGATGAAATCCTCCGGCGGATCCTTGGTCTCATCCATTTCCGGAAATTTGACCCGCATTTTCGAGTCGGTGTCATCGTCGCTCCATCCCGTATCGACGCTCTCATTGAAGTATTTGGCATTGTCCCAGCGCGCGTCCGGGTATGGTTGTCCTGTGGCGTTGAGGGTGCCGTACAGGTACGAGAGGCGCTGCCGCCAGTCGTCAGACGCGCCTGCGCTCTCCTGTTGCTTGAATTCAGCCGGTACTTTGAACAATTTCCAGTAGAACCGGATGTATTGACTGAACAGCTTAGAGGCAATGAACAGATCCTTCAGCTCGCCCCCGCCGTAGACGTCTTCGTAGTCGAGCTGCATGTGGAACTCGTTGCGCGCGCCGGACACGGTAATGCCGTCCTCGGGCAGATCCGCAGGCGCGAGCACCGCGGGAAACGCTCGCAGCGCCTGCGCGCTGGGTAACGTTTTTTCCGGGCTGCGCGCCGGGGAAGTTGGTTGTCCCGCAGGTGGCATTTCATACTGGCGAAGGAGGGTGACCAGCGTGCGGATGTAACGGACCAGCTCCTCGACGTTGGTATCCGGCCTGAGTGGCAGCGGAACCGTCCCGGTGTTGCGCTGGTAGCCTTTGCCCGAGCGCCGCTCGACCCAGACCTGAAGGTAAATGTACGAGGGTAGCTCGGTACTGCCCGTGGCCAGGGGCACGGTCGCCTCGGAAACTTTGACCGGGGGCGCGCCTTCGGACGAGGTCCGGGTGACGTCCACGGTGTTCGGTGCTGCGGGAGCATTCTCGTCCGGGGCAGGCCCGGCGGCCTGTCGCTCGGCGACCAGCACGATGCCGTCGGGGAAGTCGTCCTTGCCCTTATCGCGGCGGCGCTGCTCCCCCAACGCCTCTTCGACCGCGCGTTTCTTGGCTTTGGCCCAGGCCGGAAAGTCTTTCTCGCGCTCGCGTTTTTCGCGGTCCTCATCACGGAACAGCGCCTCGGTGGTCGCGGCCCGCACGCGCTGGAACAGCGCCTCGTCGGATTCGTTCTCCCGCAAGCGCACGATCTGCGTGGCCTGCTTCTTGCCACGCTGGTCGTAGTTGACCCAGACCCTCAGATACCAGTCCTTGGTCCCCTTTCGCGCCGCCACCTTGTCCGGGAGGTCCTGGGGCCGCGGCTTCTGTTTGCGAGCCTGCTCGATCAGCTTCCGTATGGTCGCTTCTTTGCCTTCCGCCCACTGCTCGAGACGACGTGCTTGGTCCGCGGCCCGCAACTTCTCCGGATCCACGTAGTCAACCTTGGCGACCAGCGGCAATAAGTTGCTTTTGTCTTGACGGAAGACCTGACGAAATCGGTCGCCTAGTTCCCGTAACAATTGAGGATCGATGTAGTCCTGCAAGGTTTCCAAGTCATAAGAGTACAGCGTCCAATTGTCGGTATCGGCGAATTTGTAGCGTTGCAGACGTCCAGTGACATCGGCGAAGAACGCTTGGCCCGTGCCATCCTTGAACCTGACGCCCCCCTGCGACATTAGAATGGCCACGCTCAAGGCCGCAACGTTCCTGGCGGAGAGGGGTTTTCCGTGTCTCGCGATCCTGGGGACGTCGATGAAGAGCTCCAGACTCTCGACGTTGCCAGCGTTTATTCCCATCAGGTCCCAATGCCACTGGATATCGTGGGTGACGGTCAAGTACCCCCATGACCATGTTCCCCTGATCGGTCGGTCCTCCTCGGCGACAATGCGCCCACCACCATTGCACTGCACAGACGAGCATTCGGCTGGCCCCGGGCCGGCACCCTGCTGCTGAACCGTATGCACGAGCTCGTGAGCGAGGAGCCAGCGCCCGCTGTCGGTCCCCGGGCGGTACTGGCCTGAACCGAACGCGATTTCGGAGCCGATGGCATAGGCGCGGGCATCCAGCGCGCGCGCGGTCTGGGTCGCGGCGGGGCTGGTATGGATGCGCACCGAACCGAGGTTGACGCCCAGCAGCGACTCGAACAGCGCCCGCTCGCGCTCCGGCAACGGGAAGCCGCCGCCCGCAAGCGTCCGCTCCAACCGCGCGGCGATCTCAGAAGGCAGGTCGATGCCGTTCTTGAGCCCGCGGGAGGTTCGCTGGGAAACCCGTACGGGCGCATCCTCTCGATGCGGCTGCTCCGGGGCCGACCCGTCCGCGAGAGCTCGCGCACCGGCCCGCCGCATCAGCAGATCCGCGACCCGATCGGCCTCGCGCTCGCATGCGTCGCCGGCAGCCCCGACCACGAGCTTTGCCTGTACTGTGGCCGACGACGAGGACGCCAGGCCGCGCGCCTCGCCTGCGCGGTCATCCGGGCCCGCGCGGCGGGCGGGGGACGCGGCGCTGTGGCGGCCCCCTCGCGCGACAGCTTCGAGGTAGCCATTGCCGAGGTAGCGCTCGACAGCGGGCGGCGCGGCGCTCGTATATTCGGGCAGACGCTCAGGCTCGCCCGGAGAATCCGCTATGTCCCTCAGGCCGGTAGGTCTGTGAATGCGATCGAGGACAGCCCGGCGCGTGGCCATTGATCAACCTTCAGTCGCCTGGCGGCGCGAACTCCTTCTCGTTCCAGAGCTTGCCGATCTTTTCGAACTCCCGCCGCGCGCCGCGCAGCACATGATCCATCGCGATCTCACCGCCATCCGCGGCCGCGAGAAAGGCCGCGTTCAGCGCGATATTCTTGATGTTGCCGCCGGTAATCTGCAATTGCTGCCCAAGCCAAGCGTAGTCGATCTGGCCACTCGTGGGCGCCTCCGCGGGGAAATGGGTCCGCCAGATCTGCTGGCGACGCTCGGCGTCGGGAAAGGGGAAATCGACGAGAAATCGTATGCGCCGGGCAAACGCCTCATCGATATTTTCCTGAAAATTCGTCGCGAGGATCGCCACGCCGGCGTAGCTTTCCATTTTCTGCAGGAGGTAGCTCGTTTCGATATTGGCGTAGCGGTCGTGGGCGTCAGAGACTTTCGTCCGCTTGCCGAATAAGGCATCAGCCTCGTCGAAAAAGAGGATCGCGTTGCTGGACTCGGCCTCTGCAAAGATTTTCGCCAGGTTTTTCTCGGTTTCTCCGATGTACTTGCTGACCACGGACGACAGGTCGATCTTGTACAGATCGAGCTGCAGCTCGTTGGCGATCACTTCGGCCGCCATGGTTTTTCCGGTCCCGGACGGGCCGGCGAACAGCGCGCTCAGCCCCTTTCCGTAGGATAGCTTTCGCTCGAACCGCCATTCGCCGAGGACGCGATGGCGATGCCGCACATGACTGCAGATCTCGTGGAGCTGCGCGAGCGTGTTCTCGGGCAGGACAAGGTCGCTCCAACCATACCGCGGCTCGATCTTGACGGCGAGCTCGGCAAGCTGGTGACACGACTGGTGGCGGCAGGCGGCGTAGAGGTCGGCAAGATCCGGGCCAGTCGCGTCCGGCCGCATCGCGCATCGGTGCTCCGCCCACCTGACCGCGGCTTCGATCTGCCCCGGAGTGAGGCTGAACCGGCTGACCAGCTGTTCCGACCACGCGGGCTCCAGTTCGGGCGACGAAGACGTCACGGCACGCTCCCAGGCAGCCCGTTGGATCGATGCGTCCGGCACGGAGAACCCGATCGAATAGAATGCCCGATCATCGAACGCCTCCGGCCGCGACCACGCCTTCTCGGTACCGAGGAATGTCAACCAGCCGTACTCATCGCTCAGATGAGCCAACGTCCTGAGCCAGGCCGCGACCTGCGCGTCCTCTCCGGGCAGGGCGTCGAGATGGTCCAGATAGAGCGCGCCCTGCTGAAGCAGGCCTTCGCGGAAGGCCAGCCGCAGCATCGATGTCGGGTGCTTCGTGCGCGCGGCGAGCAAGGCCAGGTCGACGTAAAGAAGCGGGCAGCTCAGCTGATGGCATAGCGCCAGCGCCAGATCGCGCTTTCCGACGCCGCGGCGACCGTGCAACCCGACGATGAGCGGGTCCCGTGCGGACGCATCGCCCGGGAAGTGGTGGCTGAGGATGGCTTCGGCCTCGGCCCTGATCGAGGAATCGATCAACACCTCGTCGAGCGAACGGGCGGGATGCAGGAGTTTGGCGACGCCGTCGAGCCGCGCGTCGAGATCGGTATTGCCGAGCAGGAAGCGCAAAATGCGATCATTCAGCTTGATGAACCTCGCCAATCCGCTGGAGCCCGACGGGCTGCGCGGATCGTCCACCGTCTCGAGGATCTCGGTGCGGAACAAAGCGCCTTGATCGGACAGGACCGGACGCGACTGCCACCGCTCGCGCTCGGGCATGCACGCGAGGTCCAATACCAGATCCGCGCTCGGCCTTTTCCGGGTGATGTCCTCCTGCAAGTAGGCGTAGAGGGTGTCGTATTTCCGATCCAGCTCCGGCGCCAGGCAGACCACGACGGCGTGCCGTTCGAGGGGCGACAGCCCGAACCGGGTGGCGAGGCTCGGCAGTCCGAGAAAGACGCCCCGTTCGAGGGTGGCGGTGACCGACGCCGTGACCGCGCCTTCGAACCAAGTCAATCGATCCTCGATGTCGCTGCCTGGGGCCGCGCCTGCTTCATCGGGCCGAGCGGCGCGCAGCAGCTCGTCGAATTCGTCACGGGTGATGAACACTCCCTTGGACGCGGCCAGGCCTTCGCTCGTCTCCCGGCGGCGATCCAGGGCCAGAGCGCGCCGATGGATCAGCAGGTCGAGCTTGCGCAACTCATCCTTCAGATGAGCGGCATTGTCCTCGTAGAGCAGGCCTGAGCGGCGCTCCGCCGTCGGCCGGGTCATCGCGGCAGTCCTCACGTCATCGCGCAGCCGGATCGAAGCTCGCTCCGGCGTTGCCCCCTGTCAACATGAGGGTAGGGACCCTCGCAGCTCTTGTCGCAGCACGCGATGAGTACCACCGCACCGCGCATGGACGCGGCGCCGGCGGACGTTCCACGAGATTTCTGATCTTGCCCAACCGGGGCGATGGCCATAAGCTTCTGACGCCCGATGCCGGCGAGGCAGTCACCACCAATCGCCCGCGAAGCGCGCCGTTTGGGCTGCGAACATCGCGATCGGCCGGGCTTCCGTTCCGGTGGGAGCGGCGGGGGGAGGCGCCTGGCGATGGACGTTCGAGCTTGAAACGATGTTTCAAGACCTCGATCGCACCCTGCACGCAATGTTCGAGGACCCAACGGCGCCGCATGGGCTGCGCGACGCCGACGTGAGTTTCGAGACGCCGGACAAAGAGTATGCGCCGGACCGGGCTACCCTCAATTTGTTCCTGCACGAGGTGAGCGAGAACCGGGACCTGCGGGATCCGGAGCCGATCTACACGCTGGAGCACGGCACCTACAGGAAACGGCTGCCGCCGCTGCGGATCGACTGCGGCTACCTGGTCACGGCCTGGTCGAGCAAGAGCGGGGCGCAAAAAGCCGCGGAGGAGCATCAGCTGCTCGGGCAGGCGCTGGCTTGGCTCAGTCGCTTCGGCACGATCCCGGAGAGCTATTTTCAAGGCTCGCTGGTCGGCCAGGCCTTCCCGCCGCCGACCCTGGTGGCGCAAGTCGACGGCCGGCATGGCGCCAGCGAGTTCTGGAGCGCGCTCGGCATTGCCCCTCGGGTCGCGTTCAGGGCGATCGTCACCATCGCGCTCGATCTCGCTCTCGAGACGATCGTGGGTCCGGAGGTGGTGGCCCGAGAGCTGCGTCTGGGCGAGCGCCGGGCCGGGCTTGCGAGCGCGTTTTCGATCGGGGGGACCGTGCGGGAAGCCAATTCGGGAGCGGGCATCGTCGATGCCATGGTCAAGCTCGAGCCGCTCGCGCGTGAGGTGCGCACGGACCATGTGGGGCGCTATCGATTCCACCGGCTGAAGGCGGGTCGTTACATCCTCGTGACCACCGCCCAAGGGTTCGATGCCCAGAGCATCTCGGTCGAAGTCCCGGGGAGGACGCCAAATGCGTATGACGTCGAGCTGACCGCAGCCTAAGGCCGCGCCCCGCAGTACCTGCACCTCCGGCGCGCGGACCGAGGCTGTCGTCTGCGATTCACCTTCAACAGGGAGGCAACATGCCGCAGTATCTCGCGCCCGGCGTCTATGTCGAAGAGGTTCCCGGCACGCCTCCGATTGCCGGCGTCGGTACCAGCACGGCGGCATTCCTCGGGGTCGTGGAGCCCGCGACGAAGAATCCGGACGGGTCCGGCTTCACCATGCCGTTCAGACCCGGTCGGCCGACCAATCCGAACAATCCCGCGGCCGACGATCGCTACGAGCTGACGGCGGAAGGTCAGACGGCGCTGGTCACGAGCTGGGATCAGTTCAAGACCAAATTTGGCGATTTTCATATGGCCAATCGCACCCTGGCCCACGCGGTGTACGGTTTCTTCAACAATGGCGGGACGACCTGCTACGTGACCCGGGTCAGCGACCTTGCCGACGCTGAGGCGGTCGACGCCGCGCTCAAAAAATATGAGCCGATCGACGAGATCGCGCTGGTGGCCGCGCCGGGTGCTCTCAGCGAAGCGGTGCAGCTCAAGATGGTCGAGCACTGCGAGACCATGGAGGACCGTTTCGCGATCGTCGACGGCCAGGAGACCGACAGCATCGACGTGGACGCGATCAAGGGCCCGATCCGCGACAGCGATCAGGCCGCGATCTACTTCCCGCGCGTGGTCGTATTCGATCCGGTCTCGGGCGGGCCTCTTGCGGTCCACCCGAGCGGCCACGTCGCAGGCGTGTACGCGCGGGTCGATCAGGAGCGGGGCGTGCACAAGGCGCCGGCGAACGAGACGGTGCGCGGCGCCATGGATCTGGCCTACCTGGTCTCGCGCAACGAGCAGCAGATCCTCAACCCGGCGGGGATCAACGTGATCCGCAATCTGAACGGCAACATCTTGATCTGGGGCGCGCGCACGCTCGGCGGCGACGCGAACGGTGAAACCAAGTACGTCAACGTGCGCCGCCTGCTCAATTTCCTGCGGGAGTCGATCGACGAAGGAACGCAGTTCGCGGTGTTCGAGCCGAACGCCCGCCCCTTATGGCAGCGGATCACGCGCACGGTGAGCGCTTTCCTGACCAACGTGTGGCGCGACGGCGCCCTGTTCGGCAGTACGCCCGAGCAGGCATTCTACGTGCGCTGCGACGAGACCACCAACCCGCCCGAGGTGCGCGAGCTGGGTCAGGTGGTCACCGAGATCGGGGTCGCGATCGTCAGGCCGGCGGAGTTCGTCATCTTTCGCATCTCGCAGATGGCCGGCCCGGCCTGAGCCGGCCGGTCCGCGCCGAGCGAAGTCGCGGTCGCATGGTTCATGACCGAGAAGTCTGCGCCGCAGCGATAGGAGAGAGACATGCCCACCGGACAGCGCGTCGACCCCTTTCTCAGCTACAACTTCCTGGTCGAGCTGGATGGCATCGCCCGGGCCGCCTTCTCCGAGGTCAGCGGGCTCGACGCCACCACCGATCCGGTCGAATACCGGGAGGGCGGTGAGAACACGACGGTGCGCCAGCTCCCGGGCCTGACCAAGTACAGCAACATCGTCCTGAAATGGGGCATGTCTGCAGACATGGAGCTGTACGATTGGCATCGCCAGATCGTTTTGGGGGACGTCGTCCGCAAGGACGGATCGATCATCGTACTGGACCGTCAAGGCATTGAAGTCGCGCGCTGGAACTTCGTCCGGGCGTGGCCGACCAAGTACGACATCCCTGACTTCAACGCGTCCGGCAACGAGGTGGCGATCGAGACGCTGGAGCTGGCGCACGAAGGCGTCGAGCGGGTCGGATAGCCGGACATGCGCGGCGCAGCCCTCGAGCAGCTCCAAGCAACCGAAGAGACGTCTTGCCGCAAGCAGGGGCCAATGTTCCAGACCGAGCATGAGTTCACCCTTCCCAAGGGCCACGTCGACGCGGACGGCAACGTCCACCGCAGGGGCATCATGCGGCTGGCCACCGCGGCCGATGAAATCCTGCCGTTGCAGGATCCGCGGGTGAAACAGAATCCGGCCTATCTGCTGATCATTCTTCTGTCGCGGGTGGTGATCAAACTGGGCAATATCAAGCAAATCACGCCCAAAACCATTGAAGAGCTGTTCACGGAAGATCTGCGCTACTTGCAGGATTTTTACAATTCGATCAACGAAAATCAGACCCGGCAGGTCGAAGCCCGCTGCCCCAAATGCACGCATGTCTTCGCAGTCGAGGTGCCGCCGTTGGGGGAATCGTCGGCTACCCCCTGAGCCAGCTCCGCCGGGAGGTAGCCATTCTCGCGTTCCACTTTCATTGGCCGTACCAGGCGATCATGGAGATGGAGCATCAGGAGCGGCGCATGTGGGTCAGAGAGATCGCGGCGTTGTTGAATCAGTGACCGTGTGAGCGCGAATGGACGAGGACGGCAGATCCGGCGCAAACGGCAGCCCCGACACCACGATCACCGTGGCTGAGCGATGGCGCGTGCCGGCGCTCGAGATCGTCCAGAGATGGCTGCCGGGGAGGCGCTGGCTGAGGTTCGCTGCCGCGATCGAGGAACGGCACGTGGCGACGTTTGTGCGCTCCAGCCAAAAGCGCAGAGATCAAGCACGGGCACCGAATGCTGGCTCCGAGGACATCTCGAACGTGGCGGCAGGGCTTGTCCCTGGGCAACTCACGCCCGCGGGCGGCGCTCGCGGGTGGGCCGGAGCCGAGCGCTGGCCGGCTGCTGCTCCTGGCCGGCCTCGCCAGCTGGAGCGCCAGACCGGACGGCCCGATTCCTGGGCCGAAGCGAACCGGCCCATGCCCTGGCCTGAGCTGCGGGCTGCGCTTCCCCGACGCGCGGTAGGCGCCGATGCGGAGGGCGCTCGAGCGGATGTCCGGATCGACCGACGCTCGCCTGCCGGTACGCTGCATGGCCTTGCCCGCACGCTCGACCCGTATGTTCAGGGATGGCTCTCCGGGCTCCTGGACCTGCGGATTCCCGCGGTCCGCATCCACACCGGCCAGGCGGCGGATGCCACGGCCCGTCGGTTCAACGCCGATGCGGTGAGCTTCGGCCGAGACATCATGTTCAGAGCCGGCAGGTTCGCGCCTGACAGCGCGGCCGGGCTTGGCCTGCTTGGCCACGAGCTGACCCATGTCGCCCAGACCGAATCGGACCGGTTTGCCGGGTCGCTCGACCGCGAGGAGCTTGCCGCGATCGAGAACGAAAGGCGGGTGTTGCAGCACGTGAGCGGGCCGCCGCCGATGCCGGCGCAGCTCACGGCGGCGCCGCGGGAGCCACGGTCGCGGCCCGTGACGCGTGCGCCGGTACCCCGTGCCGCGTCGGTCGACAGGGCAGTGGCTCCGCCTGCCGCTGACAGCGACGCTCCGAGCTCCTCGACGGAGTTGACGGCGCAACAGCTGGGCGCGCTCAAGGAAGCTGTCTATCGGGATCTGCTGGACCGGATTCGGACCGAATTCGAACGAGGGGCATGATCCGCAATGGCATTGGACAAAGCGACAATTATCAACCTGGACACGAGAGAGGCGATTCCGGTCCTGTTCAATCCCGAGGAGTACACGTTGGAGCTCGGCAATACCATCGCAGAGATCGGCATCCCGGGCCTGCAGAAATCGCCCGTCCAGTACGTCCGCGGCAATGTCCGCACGCTCAGGATGGAGCTGTTCTTCGATACCTACGAGCAGAACGAGGACGTCCGCGTCCACACCCGCAAGATCACCTCGCTGCTGGACGCCGGACCGACCACGCTCGCCCCCCCGATACTCCTGTTCTCCTGGGGCAGTCTTCAGTTCCAGTGCGTGCTGGAAACGGTCTCGCAACGCTTCGTCATGTTCAAGCCTAGCGGCACGCCGGTGCGCGCCCGGCTCACCGTCGTCTTCAAGGAGTTCGCACGCCTCCAGGTCGAGATCGAGCAGGGATTGTTCATCGGGCCGCCGACCGTGCGCAACATCGTCGAAGGCGAGACCTTGAGCCAGCTGGCGCATGAGTACCTGGGCGACGCAGGCGCCTGGCGTTTGATCGCGCTGGCCAACGGCATCGACGATCCATTCGATTTGCCACCGGGGCGGCGGATCGTCATTCCGTCTGGTCGGACGAGACGCGGGATCTAGGCCGGTGGCAAGGCACGCCTTCTATCGCCCTGACTTTGCCGTCAAGATCGAAGGTCTGACTTTGGCGGCCGACGTGCGCAACGCCACTCGCAGCCTGTCTTACGACAACAATATCGACACGGCTGATATGTTCACTCTCCAGCTGGACAATGCCGGTCTGGGTTTTTCCGATTCTGCGTTGTTCGACGTCGGCAAGGATGTCGAGATTTACATGGGCTACGAAGGTGAACTCGAGCCGATGATGCTGGGTGAGGTCACCGCCATCAATCCTTCGTTTCCGCAAAGCGGCGCGCCCACCATGACGCTGTCGGGCTACGACAGGTCGCATCGCATGCGCACCAACAGCCCGACCCCGAGATCGTTCAAATATGTCAATGCGAGCCTCATCGCCAGTCGCATCGCGCTCGAGAACAAGCTGGTGCCCATCATCGATCCGGGCGGCCGTGTCCACGAATCAATCGAACAGAGCGGCAGTGATTGGGCGCTGCTGCAGGAGCTCGCAGATCGGAACTATTTTCAGGTGTTCGTTCGGTGGGACAAGCTGTTCTTCCGTTTTCCGCGGCCGCAGCTCGAAATGGCAGTCCTGGAATGGGGCAAGAACCTGATCAGCTTTTCCCCGAGACTGTCGCTGTCAGGCCAGCACGGCATTCAGGTGGTGCAGAGCTACAACTACAAGCTCGCGCAGACCATTGTCTCGGTCCTGCCGGCGCTCGCCGCGGCCCCCGACTCCGATGACCTGATCGAACGCATCGGCAGTGCCGCGGTCGACCAGCTGGTCGAGCTCGGCCGGTACGTGTCGCGGGGGGAGGAGGTCAGCGATCACCTGGAGGGGGCCGCGCTCGCCAAATCGATCCTGCAGCAACTCCTCGAGGGCCTGTACGAAGGAAGCGGCAGCTGCATCGGCCTGCCGCAACTTCGCGCCGGCGATATGATCGAGATCAAGGGCGTGGGCAAGCGCTTCAGCGGCAAGTATCGGCTGCGACGCGTCACCCACACGATCGACGACGGCGGCTACCGCACCACGTTCGAGGTCGCCCAACGCTACACCACCAACCTGCTGCAGAGTCTGCGCAACAAGCTCAACGACTCGCCGCCGCCGAACCGGCAGAACCGGATCGAGGGCGTCATGGTGGCCAAGGTCAAGAACAACATCAATGATCCCGAGCGGCTCGGTCGAGTTCAGGTGTCCTTTCCCGAGCTGTCCGACGGCAATTTCAGTCGCTGGGCGCGCGTGATCACCTTCATGGCGGGCGGGAGCCTGTCGGACTCCTGGGGCGGCTATTTCCTGCCAGACATCGGCGATGAGGTCTTCATCGCCTTCGAGCAGGGCGACATCAACCGTCCCGTGGTCGTCGGCTCGGTATGGAACGGCAAGGCGCGGCCGCCCGAGGTCAACAAAGATCAGAACGCCAGGAAGATGATCAAGACCAAGACGGGCATGCAGCTCTTGTTCGACGAGACCGCGGGGCAGGAATGCCTGTACATTCAGGACAAGCCAGGAAATTCGATCACCCTGCGTTCGGCCCGTAACGCCGAGAGCCTGATCATCAAGGACAAAGCGGGCGCGACGATAAGACTGAGCTCGCAGCCATCGGCAGAGCGGGTCACGATCACTGACAAGGCAGGCTCCAGCATCACCATGGACTCGAAGACCGGCGACGTCATCATCGAGGCCAAGCGCAATGTCGTCATCAAATCGGGGGCCGGCGGCAAGATCGATCTCAATCCCTAGGGTGAATGCTGCTTACTGGAGGGGAGGATGGCAAAGCTCATCGCGGTGGCGGGACGGACGTTGACCCAGTCGAACCCGACGCCGGCCACAGTCACCTTCACGATCGTGGAGACCGACGTGCCCGCCGCCAGGGCCAATGGCGGCGGACATCCCGTGCTGATCGATAGGATATCGCTTGCCTGCAGCTGCAGCGGCAATTTTTCGGCGACGCAGACCTACGTGGGCTCCGGCAACGCTCAGATCGTGGCCCAACGGCAGCGGGTCAGCTGCGAAGGCAAGGCCCTCTTGCTGGTCGGCGATCAGGTGACGATCGCGTGCTCCGGTACGGCGACTGACACGGCGAGCGGCACCCCGGTCCCCGCCAACGCCTCGGTTACCGTGACGATCACCGATGCCGGTCAGACAACCATCTTCGCGCACGAGGCCTAGCCCATGAACACGGACATTCTCGGCAGAGGCTTCGCGTTCCCCTTGCAAACCAATCCGCTCGGCGGAATCAAGGAATCCATGCTGGCGCAGAAGGTCAAGGAATCGATCCTGATCATATTGGGCACGCAACACGGCGAACGGGTGATGAGACCGACGTTCGGCTGCAACCTGCGCAGCCTGGTCTTTGCGCCCAACGATGCTGCCACCGCCAGCCTTGCCCGCTATTACGTCGAGGAGGGCCTGACGACCTGGGAGCCGAGAATCGTTCTGAACGAGGTCACGGTCGAGAACGACAACGACCACGGACGGTTGCTGGTCCACATCAATTACCGGATCAAGTCGACCTACGAGGCGCGCAATCTCGTCTACCCGTTCTACTTACAACCAGAATAGGCAGACGGGCGGATGGCCAGGGGCAGACTGGAGGCACCCGATCTCGACGATCGGACGTGGGAGCAGATCGTCGCCCAGGCGCGGGCGTTGATCCCGACCTACGCGCCCAATTGGACCGATCACAATCTGAGCGACCCCGGCATTACCCTGATCGAGCTCTTTGCCTGGCTCGTCGAAGGCCTGATCTTCCGCCTGAACCGGGTCCCGGACAAGAATCTGATCGAATTTCTGAACCTGATCGGCGTCACGCGAGACCCCCCGACCCCGGCCGCCACGTATTTGACCTATCGGTTGGCGCCGGACGCCGATCCGCTCGTCGTGCCCAGAGGGCATCAGGTGTCGACCCCGCAGACGGAGGAGAACGACGCCATCATTTTCGAGACCGACAGCGATCTGCGCGTGCTGCGCGCCAATCTGACGACGGCGCTGCTGCTCTTCGCGGACCCTGGCGCCTCCGGCCGCTTTCTGTACAGGAACCTCACTACCCGGCTGGTCAGCGCGCCGCTCGGCGGTCTGACGCTGATGGTGCCGAAGCAGGACTCGGTGATGCTGGCGCTCGGCTTCGATGCGGCGTCGACCGAAGCCATCGCGCTGCGCTTACGGCTGGCCAAGCCGGTGCGCCGGTCGGAAGCGCAGATCACCTGGCACCATTCGCGCGGACGATTGCCGCCGCTGCCCGCTGCCGATGCCGACTGGACCGATCTGAGCGTCGCGGACCTGCAAGACGGTACGGACGGCCTCCAGAAGAACGGCCTCGTCAGGTTCTCGGTACCCGCGCCCTGGGACAGCCAGAACCCGGCCGACTGGAATGTTGGACCCGTCCCCGGCGAGCCTGCAGTCGACGAAGACCGGTTCTGGGCTGGAATCCTGATCCGCAATCTGACGACGGAACCCTTGGCGCTCGGGATCGAGCACGTGCTGTTCAACGCCGTGCCGGCGACCAATGCTTTGACCATCACCGAACCGGAACTGCTCGGACTGAGCAGCGGCAAGCCGTTTCAGTCCTTCGAACTGCGCCACCGCCCGCTGCACAAGGAGATCGGATCACCCGATCCGTTCGGCCATCTGCGGCTCCAGATCCGCGAGCCTCTGGTCGGCGGCGGCTTCGGCCCGTGGCAGGACTGGCTTCTGGTCGGCGACTTTCCGGCGGGGCCTGGCAGGTTTTTCCGGCTGCATCCGGTCACCGGCGAGATTGGCTTTGGCAATTACGAGCCGACAGCCGCGCCGGACGGCCACGGCTCGATTCCGCCCGCCGGCAGCGAGATCCGCGCCGCGACCTATCGGCACGTGGCGGGAGACGCGAGGGGCAACGTCCCAGCCGATACGATCACGGTGATCCGAACCGCCCTGCCCGGTCTGGTGGAGGCCCGCAACCCAGGGCCCGCCACGGGCGGCTCGGACGAGGAAGCGATCGAGGAAACCAAGCGCCGCGCGCCCGAGGTCCTGCGCACGCGCGATCGGGCGGTGACCGCGCAGGACTACGAATATCTGGCGCGCGAGGCGACCACCGACGTTCGCAAGGCGCGCTGTCTTCCGGAGCGGCTGTTTCGCGAGTTCGACACGATTCCGACCGGCGCCCGTATTGGCGATCCATGGACGTTCGGCGGGCTGAACCGCAACCGCGGCAACGTCAACGTGATCATCATCCCGAACGCCCCGCCCGCGCAGCCGACGCCGCGACCCTCGGCCGAGCTGGTGCGCGAGGTCTCGGACTACCTCGATGCCCGTCGCGTCGTCGGCATCACTCTTGGCGTGACCGGCCCCCGCTATCTGCCGATCAACGCGACCGCCAAGGTGACCATCTGGAATCAGGCGCTGCAGACGGGCCTCGCCGCCTCGGTCGATGAGGTCGTGCAGCGCGTGCGCAGCAGGATCACGGAGTTCCTGCACCCGCTCTATGGCGGTCCCCAAGGCGAGGGCTGGGACGTAGGCCAGGTCTTCCTGGTCTCGGGCCTGCTCGAGTTCATCCAGCCCAGCGCGGAAATCGGATTCATCTCGAGCCTCGCGGTGGCCGCGGGCGCTCCCCTCTATGACCCGCCCGATCGGCCGAAAATGGGGCAGTCCGACGTCTGGGTGCAGCTCGCGGATTACGAGATCATCTGCAGCGGCGACCACAAGATCGTGCCATCGGTGCTGTAGAGCCAAGAGCGATCGGCCGAAATGCCCGAGCAGAGCAGCTACCTGCGCTATTTGCCCCAGGTGCTGTGGTCGAGCGAAAGCGACCCGGAGCCGCTGCTCGGCCAGGCGCTGTGCGTCTTCGAAAAGATCCTGACCGGCATTGCCGATGGCGTCCCCATCCGCTCCGGCACCGCCGAGTATCCACCGGTCAAGGAAGTGATCGATCAACTGCCGAGGCTGTTCAATTCGTGGCGCACCCGTCCGGAATTTCTGCCATGGCTCGCATCCTGGGTCGCGCTCGACCTCGAACCGACGTGGACCGAATACCAAAAGCGCAAGCTGATCACCGAGATCGTATCGATCTACCGACTGCGCGGCTTGGAGGCGGGTCTGCACGCTTATCTGGGCATTTACGTGCAGACCCCGGCCCGTCCGCGCATTGCGATCGATGACGGCAGCGCGCTGGTGTGCGCAAGGTTCAAAGAGGACGGCACGGCGGTGCTGTCCACGGTCGCCTCGAGCCAGGTCGTGTCCTTTTCGCCGACGGGCACAGGGACCGGCACGATCCGGACCATGCTCATCCGACCGTCCGCGATCGCGGCGGACAGCACCAGCCACTACTTCGTCGTCGATCAGGGAGTCGAAGAAGACGACAGCGGCAACGAGGCGTTGCGCTTTCCCGCACTATGGCGGGTCGCGAGCACGGGTGAGGTCCCCTACAGCTCGGCCAGCCCGGCACCGCTGCCCAAGCCGGTCGACGATGGCGCACTGTACCGGACGGCCACCGCCGCCGTCGTGGACAACTTCGACCGTTGCAGCGTGATCAGCGTGGGCGAGCCGACCTCGATCAACTCGACGCGTTCAGCCTTGGTGCGCCTCGCGCCGCCCGACTACAAGCGGACGGTCATCATTGCCCAGAACACGACGCCACGGCTGCCTGCGGTCCGGCCGGTCGACATGGTGCTCGATGCGGCGCAGAATTTCGTGATTCTCGACCGCGGCGCGCATCTGATCAGCGAGCCGCCGTCGGGGTTTCCGGCCGCGCCCAAGATCGTGGTCGTGCGTGAGGGCACCGCCGGAATGACCGTCGAACAGCATCCATTGCCCACTGTCGCGGAACCGACCGCCCTGGTCATGGAGCCGGGCGGCACCTTCATCGTGGCCGATGCGAGCGACCAGTTCGCCGAGTCATCGACCTCGAGGCCCGGCGATCTCTTGCGCGTGGACCCCGCGAACGGGTGGTCGACGACCTCCCTGCTGGCGGACCTGCCGGAAGAGCTGAATCCGCTCGTGTTCCCGACGGCTTTGGCCTGGGAGAGCACGCATTCGTTGCTGGTCTGCGATGTCGGCCTGCGTTGGCGATTCGAAGGCGACCAGAGCAACCGAAGCATGGCCGAACCGGCCACGATCTACCGGGTCGATCTGCTGCGACAGCCACCGACCATCGTCCGCGTCACCGACGATCGCAGACTGGTCAGTCCGACGAAGATGACGCTCGATCGACGCCGCAACCTGATCATCGCGGATCGCGGCGAGGCTTTGCACGGTCTCTCGGTCAAGCGCAACTGGCGCGCGCGTCCGAGCGAGTTTGGCGTGATCGTCCACTTCTCCCGCCGGCGGCCGACCACCAACGACGAACGCAATCGGATCCGGCGCGGCATCGGCCGCGTGCTCGAGGAGCAGAAACCGGGCCACGCCTCATGGTGGCTCAAATCGCAATGACGTGGGAGGGGCGATGTCAGCCGAGCGGGTCAAGCGCAGTCAGTATTTCAATCCGCCGACCACCGAATGCCCGCACTCGAGCCGCAACCATTTCGAGGACTGGGCAGAGTTCCATCTGCCCATGGCGCGCATGCACCACGCCGCGCTTCACGGTCGCGGTGTCGCGGCTGGCCTCGAGGTGAGCGTGGAGAGCGGAGGCACGGAGCTCGAGATCCAGCCCGGCGTGGCGGTCGATGGCCATGGCGAGCTGATCGCGCTGTCCTCCGAAGGACAGGCCGATATCGGAGTGGATCGGCCCGAGGAGCCGGGGGAACAGATCGATCCGCCTTTCCGGCTCAGCACCGCGGGTCGTGAGAACGGCACTCACTACCTGTGCATCCAGTTCGCGCAGGCCTTGCGCTTCACCGAGGGGTCGTGCGGCAAGCTGGAGCAGACCCCGTGGCTGCGCCTGCTCCCGGCCGCGGGAGATGTCACTCCGATCGAGGCGGGGGAGGCGATCGTGCTCGCGATCGTGCAGGTGGATGCGACGGGGATAGCGACGGTGCGGGACCGGGCCGAGAAGCTGGCGCACCGGCGTCAGCTGATCGTGCAGGGGGTGGGCGAGCTGCGGATCCGGCGCACCGCCGCGGTCGGTGAGACGGTCGCCGGTGTGCCGGCCGGCAGGATCGGCGCCAGCGGTGGCGGCGGCCTGCGCTTCAGCGTGACCGATGCCGCCGATACGATGATTCTGGATCGTGAGGTCGGCGGGCGCTTCTCGCGCCTGGAGGTTCATGCGGACGAGGCGCGCCTTGCCGGCAACATCGAGGTGCTGGGCAGCCTCGACCTGGCGAGCTGGCGCCTGCGGGCGGGCGGATCCGAGGGGGAGACCACTCTTGAGCTGCAGCCGCTTGCGGACGACAGATCGATAAGGGTGACCTCGGTCGATGGCGGTCACGTCCCGCTTCAGATCCGCGCGTCGAGTTCCGGCGAACGCAACGCGGTCTATCTCGCCCAAACCGGCGGCCGGGTCGGCATCGGCACGGCTGCGCCCGATCGCCCGTTGACGGTGGTCGGGGACGGCGAGGCAGCGGCGCTGAACGTCCGCACCGGCACCGGCGCCCAGGAGGTCATGCTCGGCGTCGACCAGGATGGCGGCGTGGTCTCGACCATGACCCAGCACGACCTGCAGCTGCGCGCCGGGGGCGACCAGGCGGTGATGACCCTCAAGGCGGATGGCCGGGTCGGCATCGGCACAGCTGCGCCCGGCGAACGACTCGAGGTGGCCGGCCAGATCAAAGCGGGTTGCCTGACCGTGGGGGATTGGCCCTTCAATCGAAACCACGCCTTCTGCGGCAACAACCTTCTGGATCAGAACAGTTCGCAAAACTACGCCCTGGCCCAGGGCCGGGCCGGCCGAACTTTCCTCAACTCACCGCTCGGGGTCGACTTCCGAATTGGCAACGTCACCAGGATGACGCTCGCTAATGACGGTAACTTCGGCATCGGGACGGCATCGCCGCAGGCGCCCCTCCACATCGCGAGGGGCGCGGACATCACCCCCGGAGGCGGCGGCTATCTGGTGATCGGCATGCCCTCCGGGGCTTCATTGGGATTGGATGACAACGAAATTCTGGCACGCGATCGAGGCGCGGTCTCCACCCTGCACCTCCAGTCCGATGGCGGCGACGTCTGGATTCACTCGAAGGGCGGCGGGGCAACGGTCATGATCAAGGGCGAAGGCCGTCTCGGCATCGGGGTCGTGGATCCCGCACATTCGATCCACGTCGGCGGCGGCGCCCACTGTTTCGGAGGCCGGGAGTGGCGCAACGCGTCCAGCATTTCGTGCAAAAGAGATGTCGAAGCCTTGTCCCTGGATGATGCGCTTGCGGCGCTGCACGAGCTGCGGCCCGTAACGTTCAGGTATATCGACGACGACGAGGCTCGCGCCGGGTTCATCGCTGAGGAGGTTCCGGACCTGGTCGCCACCGCCGACCGCACGAGCTTGAGCGCCATGGATTTCGTGGCGGTGCTGACCCGGGTCGTGCAGTTCCAGCAACGGCAGATCGGCGCGCTGTCCGAGCGCCTGGGCATGGCCCCGCCGGAATCTCGAACATAAGGCTCTACCTAACAGGAGGAGCGGATGTCAGCCGAGCCTGTGAAGCGCAGCCAGTACTTCAGCCCGCCGACCACCGAATGCCCGCACTCCAGTCGCAACCATTTCGACGATTGGGAGGAGTTTCACTTGCCGATGGCCCGCATGCACCACGCCGCCTTGCACGGGCGCGGCGTGGCGAGCGGGCTGGAGGTGAGTGTCCAGGATGCGGGCAGCCAGATCGAGGTCGGGCCCGGGGTGGGGGTCGACGGCAAAGGTGAGCTGATCACGCTGTCCGCCGAAGGCCAGGCCGACGTCGGCGGCGAGCTGCCCGGGGAGGCGGGGCAGCCGATCGACCCGCCGTTCCGGCTCGGCATCGCCGGGCGCGAAGCCGGGACATACTACCTTTGCCTGCAGTTCGCCCAGGCTTTGCGCTTCGGCGAGGGCTCGTGCGGCAAGCTGGAGCAGACGCCCATGCTGCGACTGCTCCCGAGCGCGGGGGATGTCGCTCCGATCGAGGCCGGCGAGGCGATCGTCCTCGCGATCGTGGAGGTCGATGCGAGCGGGGTCGCGACGGTCCGCGATCGGGCCGAGGAGCTGCCGCACCGGCGCCAGCTGGTTGGGCAAGAGGGTAGAGAGCTGCGGATTCGACGAAGCGATACAGTTTCCGCAGCGGTCACCGACACGCCCGCGGGCAGGCTCGGCGCGCGGGATGGCGGTGGCCTGCGGCTCAGCGTGGCGGACGCCGCGGATGCGCTGCTTCTTGATCGTGAGGATGGCGGCCACTTCTCGCGTCTCGAAGTTCAGGCGGACGAAGCGCACCTTGCGGGCAACTTCGAGGTGCTGGGAAGCCTCCGACTGGGGAGCTGGTCCGTCCAGCCGGGCGGATCGGAGGTCGAGCCCACCTTGGATCTGCAACCGCTCGTGGACGAAAGGTCGTTTCGGGTGGTCTCGCAGGACGGCGGCCACGTGCCGCTCCAGGTCCGGGCATCCAGTTCCGGCGATGGCAATGCGGTCTATCTCGCCCAGACCGGCGGCCGGGTCGGCATCGGCACGGCTGCGCCCGATCGCTCGCTTACTGTGGTGGGCGAGGGCGAGGCGGCGCTGAACGTGCGCGACGCCAGCGGCACCCACGAGGTCATGCTCGGGATCGATGGGAATGGCGGGGTGCTCGCGACCATGACCGGGCACGACCTGCAGCTGCGCGCCGGCGGCAGCAAGAACGTGATGACGCTCAAGACGGATGGCCAGGTCGGGATCGGCGTGGGCGAGCCCGGCGAACAGCTCGAGGTCAGAGGTCGGATCAAGGCGGGCCACCTGACCGTGGGCGATTGGCCACCCAGCCCGGACAACTTCGTTTATTTTGGCAACGGCGCGATCGATCAGAATGACCATAGAAACTATGCCCTGGCCCAGGACTCGGGTGGCACAACTCACCTCAACTCACCACGCACGATTCTGGTCAGGATCGCCAACACGATCAGCATGGCGTTCGGCGCAAACGGCAGGATCGTGCTCGGCAGCAGGGGTGGCGAAGGGAGCATCGGCTTCGGCGTCAACCCGATCCACCCGATCCACCTCGCCGGCGGCGCTCACTGTTTCGAAGGGCGGGAGTGGCGCAACGGGTCAAGCATCTCGTGCAAGAAGGATGTCGAGGGTCTGTCGTTGGCCGATGCGCTGACGGCGTTGCGCGAGCTGCGGCCCGTGACGTTCAAGTACATCGACAATGAGGAGTCTCGCGCCGGCTTCATCGCCGAAGAAGTTCCCGACCTGCTCGCCACCGGCGATCGCAAGAGCCTCAATCCCATAGAGATCGTGGCGGTGCTGACTCGGGTCGTGCAGGACCAGCAACGGCAGATTCGGGAGCTGTCGGAGCATTTCACCGGAAGCTTGAACCCATCCCGTCGGCCGCAAGCATGGTCGGCTGACGGCGTTCGATAAACGCAGGGGAGAGCGTCATGCGCGAGCAGATCGAACGGCGACTTGAAGAACTGAAGCAGGAGTACGAAGCCGGCGCCAAGTTGCTGAGCGAGCTGGAAACCAAGCAGGCCAGTGTCCGTACAACTCTGACCCGGATCAGCGGCGCGATCCAGGTGCTCGAAGAAGAGCTGGCGAAGGCAGGTCAGCTCGGGAACGGCGGCATCAAGACCGGGGCGGCCGACCGACCGCTTGGCGACTCGGACGCATTGCCGGCCTCGGTCTGAGGGCGCCGGGGTAGATCGGGTCGGACGACATGTCCGCATACGTCTGTGCCACGATGCGGAAGGTCTGGCGCAAGGCGGGACTTTACCAATCGAAGGCACGCGCAATCAGGGATTTCCTGGATTTCGTCAACTCCGAGCCGCCGCCGCAGTGGGAGCTGGGGCTCCAGGAGTTTCGCGAAAAGCATTACGACGTCTTCGACCGGGTCGTGCCCCCTCTGCTCCAATCGGACGACAAACTGCTTCGGGTCATGCTGATTCGGCACGCGGATCTGAGCAAGCGCCGAGAGTTGAATTTGCTGAAGCGCTTTGCCCAGAGCGCTGATCCCATTCACGACGAACCCGAGCTACTCGCCATGGCTGCCCTTGGACACCAGACCCTTGAGCGCGCGATCCGCGAACGTGGCGATCTCACCCCGAACCTGCGCCGAACCATGGGACACTGGTCTGGAAGCACCTGAGCTGCTGGGCCGCGACACGGATCCCAGGGTCCCACGGACCCCCCGAACAGAAGGCTGACGGATGGTTAGGCCGCGTTACCGCCGGCCGCAGCATCGGGCAGACCCTAAGCTCGCACGCGTTGAGAAAAATGCCGTGATAGGGTACACTACGGACCTGAGCCGGCTGTACGCCCGCCGTTCCCCAAACATTGCAGGAGAGCAAATGCGCCCTGGTCAACGCAGGCCGCTGTCATGCGACGCAGCTCAGGTCCGACTCGGTCGGCGCCGCCGGCGCGCTTGTCCCCATCGCGTCCGAACAGATTCGATCGAGCATGTCCAAACGAACCCGACGCGTGCTGCACGGCTTTCCCCACGCGCCCAAACGAACCCGACAGGCGGCGTACGCCCGGGCGTCATGCACACGAACGAACCCAAGTCATACCCACATCCAAACGAACCCGACAGGCGGCGTACGCCCGGGCGTCATGCACACGAACGAACCCAAGTCACACCCGCACCAAACGAACCCGACAGGCGGCCTACGCCCGGGCGTCATGCACACGAACGAACCCAGGTCATACCCGCACCAAATGAACCCGAGGCCAAGCGTCGGCTTGCAAGCTCAAACATCTCGGCTGCGCGGACCGCGACTGTCTCGAAGTCGCGACCTCCTCGGCGGCCTCACGCGCCTTCGTCGGGGTACCCCACCGGCGCGCGGCGCGTCATCGAGCTGGCCAAGCATCGAGGCGATCGCGACCTCCTCAAGATATCTGCGCAATAGATCGCCCCACCAGGGCTCGCAGAGTCGGGGTAACGCAGGCCCGGCACAGGTAATGCCGACGTCTGGCCGCGGGGAGAGGCGAGGATCGATCGCGCTTCTGCGCGCAAACGACCATCGGTCGACTGAGCCGGCTGCAATCCGGCGGCGCGCGGACACTTCGATCGCCCCTGCCTGGCACCTTGACCTCGGTCCGGCCAGTCGTCATCTACAGGCTGTGCAATCGCCAGACGGAGGGTGGATGGCCAAGGAAGACCTGATCGAATTCGGCGGCACGGTGACCGAAGTGCTGCCCAACGCCATGTTTCGCGTCAAGCTCGAGAACGAGCACGAGATCCTCGCCCACACCTCGGGACGCATGCGCAAGAACCGGATCCGCGTGCTGACCGGCGACAAGGTCACGGTGGAGATGACGCCGTATGATCTGAAGCGTGGCCGGATCACCTATCGCTTCAAGTGACGGGTCTAACTGACGGGTGCCAGACCGCGCACCCCTGATTCTCGCCTCGTCCTCGCCCCGCCGTCTGGCTCTGCTGCGCCAGGTCGGGGTGATCCCTGAGCGTATCGCACTCCCCGAGGTGGACGAGACGCCCCTCTCCCGTGAGCTGCCGCGGGATCATGTCCTGCGCCTGGCCGTGGCCAAAGCCGCTGACGTGGCGGCCCGGCTCGATGCCGCCGGAGCCTACGTCCTCGCCGCCGACACCGTCGTGGCGTGCGGCCGGCGCATCCTCGGCAAGGCGGACGATGTCGCGACGGCGGCCCGCTTCTTGCGCCTGCTGTCCGGCCGTCGGCACCGGGTCTATACCGGCGTCGCGGTCGCCGCGCCGGATGGCCGGCGGGCGGTGCGCGCGGCCATCACCATGGTGCGCTTCAAGCGCCTTGGCGAGCGTGAGCTCGCGGCGTATCTCGCGAGCGGCGAATGGCAGGGCAAGGCCGGCGGCTACGCGATCCAAGGACGGGCCGAGGCATTCACCCTGGCGATCAACGGCAGCTGGTCGAACGTGGTCGGCCTGCCCCTCGCGACCACCCTCGACCTCCTGCGCGGCCTTGGCTGGCGACCGGAGCCGTGAGCAGCGAACTGGTCATCGAGCGCTCGCCGTTCGGCCTGAAAGCCGCGCTGCTCGAGGATGGGGCACTGGTCGAGGTCGACCTGCTCGACGAGGCGGTCGACGATCCGCGCGGCGCCATCGTGCTCGGCCGGGTGCGCGCGGTCGATAAGGATCTCGGCGCCGCCTTCGTCGACTGCGGCCTGACCGCGGAGGCCTGGCTCGGCGCGCGCGATGCGCGCTTCATCGCGGGAGCTCCGCGGGACGCGGCGATCGAGCGAATGCTCTCGGAAGGGCAGGGGGTCCTTGTCCAGGTGCGCCAGGGGCCGACCGCCGGCAAGGCGCCGCGGGTCACCGGCGACATCGCGCTGGTCGGGGTCCATCTAGTCTTGCGCCCGCGCCGGCCCGACGTGGCGCTGTCGGCGCGGCTCGAGCGGACGCCCGCGGCCGCGGAGCAGCAGGCCCGGGCGGGGACGCTTTTTCCCGAGGGCGGGGTGACCCTGCGCCGTACCGCGCCGCTCGCGAGCGATGACGAGCTCCTGGCGGAGCTGGCGCGCTTGCGCGCAAAGTGGGTCGAGATCGAGGTCGCGGCGCGCGCCGCGACGCCGCCCGCGCGCATCCACGCCGTGGACGGCTTGCTGCCTCGCCTCCTGCTCGAGCGGATCGCCCCGGATCTCGAGCGCATCGTGGTCGGCGATCAGGCGCTGCTGGCGCGTGCGCGCACCTGGCTCGCGGAATGGCAGCCCGCATTCGCCGAGCGCCTGGTCAGCGTGGCGGACCCGTTCGAGGCCACGGGCGCAGCCGAGCAGCTCGAGCAGGCGCTGCAGCCGAACGTGCCTCTGCCGGACGGCGGTTCGCTGATCATCCAGTCGACCGCGGCGTTCACGGCGATCGACGTGAATGGCGGCGGGCGCCGCGCGCTCGAGGCCAACCTCGCGGCGGCCGGCGAGATCGCGCGCCAGCTGCGCCTGCGCCGGATCGGGGGCACCACGGTGGTCGATTTCATCGACCTGCCGGCGCGCGCGGCGCGCACCCGTGTGCTCGCCGCCCTGCGCGATGCCCTCGCGCGCGATCCCGTGCCGGTCCAGGCGTTCAGCATGTCGCGCTTTGGCCTGGTCGAGATCAGCCGCAAGCGGACCGGCCCGAGCCTGGCCGAGCTGCTCGGCCGGGCGTGTCCCGTGTGCGACGGCGGCGGCACGGTGCCTGGGCTGCGCTGGCGCGCGGAGGATCTGATGCGCGCGTCGAGCAGGCTGCCGCCGGGGCGGGTGACCGTGCTCGCCGCGCCCGATCTGCACGACTATCTGAGCGCAGCGGGCAGGGCGGCGTGGCAGGCCTTCGCCGCGCGCTCCGGCGACCGGATTGCGCTGCGCAGGGATCAGTCGCTTGCCCCCGGGTGTTATCGGATCGAGGAGCAGACCGGTGAGCGACGATAACCGCGAGGAGCCGGGCCCCGGCCGGGCAGCACGCTGTCCGATCTGCGGCCGGCCGCGCGTGCACGCATACCGCCCGTTCTGCTCGGTGCGCTGTCGCGACGTCGATCTCGGGCGCTGGTTCGGCGAGGTCTATACGGTGCCCGCAGCCGAGCCCGGCTACGAGGATGGGGAGGACGCAGACGGCGCGCCGGCGCGCAAAGGCCCGACGCCAGCCTGAGAAGGCGCGCGATCAGACTGCCCGCGGCGGCCGGTCGGCGGCGAGGGCGGGTCGCGTTTCGGTCCCGATCAGCGCCACGGCCACGCCCGCCAGGAAGAGCGCGGCACAGAGGATCATCCCCGCCTGGAAGCCGCGATCGAAACTCGAGCGGACGATCTGCTCCATATCCGCGACCGCGGCGGCGCCCATCCTGGAAAGCGCCGCGACCGCGCCCGGTGAGCCGGAGAGCAGACCACCGATCTCGGCGCGCTCCGCCGGGCCGACCGCCGCGCCCGCCGCAGAAAGCAGGTCGGTCAGTTTGCCGTATTCCAGCGCGCGCATCAGAACCCCGGTGAGCGCGACGCCGACCGCGAGGCCGACCATGCGGATGGTGTTGAGCACGCCCGAGGCTACGCCGGCCTTCGCCGGGGGAATCGGCGCCATCCCGGCGGTGGTCGACAGGTTGTAAGCCAGGCCCTGGTCGACCCCCGCGGCCAGCAGCCCGCCAAGCACCAGAGCCGGCCCCGCTCGCCCGGTTCGATCAGCGCGAGCAGCGCGAACGCCACGGCCGGCAATCAATGTTCTCTTCTTGCCACTGACTATTATCCTGTGGTAGAAAGGACTATATCCCTATATCACGTGAGAGATTCTTAGGTGAATCGCGGCTTCGAGGAGACGCCGGTGCCTTCCGCTTCTCAAACCTTGAGGGGCCTTCAGAGCGGCAAAGCCTGCTCGTTCTGCCGTACCAGGGGGTATCAATCCTTCATTGATCAGTGCGCGAACGGCGAAGCAAACGGTGAAGATGCGCTCCAGAAGCTTGACGAGCTCTTCAAGCTAGGCCAGTTGGCTGCCGATCAACCCTGCAGGCGTTGCGCGAACCTGGGAGCTCTTAGCTAACTCGTGAACGCCTGGATTCCGGTCTGCGCCCGCCCGAGGATGAGGGCGTGAATGTCGTGGGTGCCTTCGTAGGTGTTGACCGCCTCGAGGTTCATGACATGGCGGATCACGTGGTACTCGTCGGCGACGCCGTTGCCGCCGTGCATGTCCCGCGCCGTGCGCGCGACCTCGAGCGCCTTGCCGCAGCTGTTGCGCTTGCACAGCGAGATCAGCTCGGGCGTCGCTCTGCCTTGGTCCATCAGCCGGCCGAGCCGCAGCACCGCCTGGAGCGCGAGCGCGATTTCGGTCTGCATGTCGGCGAGCTTCTTCTGGACCAGCTGATTGGCGGCGAGCGGCCGGCCGAACTGCGTGCGGTCGAGCACGTACTGACGCGCGGCATGCCAGCAGAACTCGGCCGCGCCGAGCGCGCCGAACGTGATGCCGAAGCGGGCTTTGTTGAGGCAGCTGAACGGCCCGCGCAGGCCCTGGACGCCAGGCAGCACCCGCTCGGCCGGCACGAACACGTCGTCCATCAGGATCTGCCCGGTCGAGGACGCGCGCAAGCTGAACTTGCCCTCGATCTTGGGCGCGCTGAGGCCTTCCGCGCCTTGCTCGATCAGGAAACCTCGGATCACGTCGTCCTCGGTCTTGGCCCAGACGAGGAACAGGTCGGCGATCGGAGAGTTGGTGATCCACGTCTTGGCGCCGCGCAGCCGGTAGCCGCCCGGAGCCTTGCGGGCACGGGTGACCATCGAGCCCGGATCGGAGCCATGGTCCGGCTCGGTCAGACCAAAGCAGCCGACGATCTCGCCGGTGGCGAGACGCGGCAGGAACTCCTGGCGTTGCGCCTCCGAGCCGAACTCGTAGATCGGCCCCATCACCAGCGACGACTGCACGCTGAGCATCGAGCGGTAGCCGGAATCGACGCGCTCGAGCTCGCGTGCGACCAGACCGTAGCTGGTCTGGTTGACGCCGGCGCAGCCGTAGCCCTCGATGGTCGCCCCGAGCAGGCCGAGCTCGCCCATCTCGTTGAAGATGCTGCGCTCCACGAGCTCGTGGCGATTCGCCTCGAGGATGCGCGGCATCAGGCGGTTCTGCGCGTACTCGCGGGCAGTGGCCCGGACCAGCCGCTCGTCGTCGCTCAGCTGCTCTTCGAACAGGAACGGGTCGTCCCATGCGAAGGCGGGCTTGTCAGGGGATGATGCCGCAGCAACCACCTGCAGAGGCGATGACATGGGGAAGTCTCCTGCTCGGCTGACGGGGCGCCAGGCTAGAACGAGTTGGCGATCGCCAGCAGATGGCGCAGGCGCTGCTCGTTCATGGTCCGGATCCTGATCCCATAGTAATCGCCGGCGCGCTCGGCCAGCCGGAAGCGCATGTATTGGCGCAGCCCCCCCAGCTCCCACGCGCACGCCATTTCCCAGGCCTTGCCGCCGGCCAGGCGCACCGGGTCGGCGCAGCCGGTCAGCGGCAACGTGGCGGCGGCGCCCAACAGCCCGCGCCAGCTCTGCAGCTGCTCGGCGAGCGGCGTGCCGGTGATCGGGCTGTCGGGGCCCCGGATCAGCGCGTTTAAGGCGGCATCGACCGGCGACAGATCGAGCGTGAGCTGCCGGCGCAGCCACTCGGTGGGGTTGTCGATCGGCTCCTCGACCCGACGCAGCGTGAGCTCGCTGAGCGGGGCGAATTCGCTGTCGGTCGGCTGCACCACCGCGGCCAAGCCGGACCCGGCGGGGTCGCTGCGCACCATGCAGGCCAGCCCGACGCCGTCCGGCACGGACAGCCGGGCGCAGAGATCTTCGCTCGCCTGCGTCGCGGTCGGCGCGCCGGCGCAGGCGAGCCAAATCGTGCCGATCAGCAGCCAGAGGCGCACGGTCATGGCCGCAGGTTAAGGGCGGCAGTGCGGGGGCCGCAAGCTTCCTCTGCGGCACTCGCCTCTCAGCCCGCAGCGCACAGCTTCTCCGAATGCAGCACCTGGGTCACGGTGATCACCCGCTCGAGGCGCTTGGCAAGCAGCTGAGCCCGTTCGAGCGGCAGACCGGCGATCTGGAAGTCGACCACCAGCTGGCCCGGGTCGGTCTCGAGCGGGGCGCTGTGGCAGCGGCTCGGCAGCACGCCGAGCAGGCTTACGGCCTCGAGTATGCGAAGCAGGGCCGACGGGTCGGCGGCCGAGAAGACCGAGAAACAGTCAACCCGTTGAGCGGGAAGAGACGACATGGGTGCGATCCCCTGCGCAGGCGACGAGACGAACGACGACACCCCGGCCCCGAAGCGAGGCCGGGACGCTAATTCGTAGGTCCCGACGGCGAAGGTGGATCGTCGCCATAGGTCAAAGATAATCGGCTGGCGGCCGCCCATCAAGATGCGTGATCGCCCGCCCGTGCGCCTCCGGTCAGCGGCACGAACGCCACCGGGAACAGGCGCCGCCGCTGTATGTCGCCCCATTCGTCCTTCTCGATCAGGCACAGGTCCTGGGCCAGCGGATCGGCGCCGATCGGGATCACCATTCGGCCGCCCGGTGCCAGCTGATCGATCAGCGCCTGCGGGACCTCCCGCGCCGCGGCGGTGACCATAATGGCGTCGAATTGCGCGCGTTCGGGCCAGCCGGCGGCGCCGTCGCCCGTGCGGAACTCGACGTTGTCGTAGCCCATCGCGCGCAGCCTGGTCGCCGCCGTTTCGGCCAGGTCCGCCAGCGTTTCGACCGTCACCACCTCCCTGGCCAGCTCGGCCAGGATCGCGGTCTGGTAGCCGGAGCCGGTGCCAACCTCGAGAACGCGGGCATCCGGGCCGAGATGCAGCAGATGGGTCATGATCGCCACGATCAGCGGCTGTGAGATGGTCTGCCCGTGCCCGATCGGCAGCGGCCGGTTGTCGTAGGCGCGCGCCACGAGGTCCGGCGGCACGAATTGCGCGCGCTCCACTTTGGCCAGCGCGGCCACGACCCGCGCATCCAGTCGACGCTCGCCATCGCCTGTGCCGAACAGGGCGACCTCGTGCTCGATCGTCTCGAGCAGCTTCCGATGCGCCGCCGTTCGCTCGGCGCGGCCGGTCGCCGAAGGTTCATGGTCCATGGTCAGCCCGGCAGAACCACCCCGACCAGCTGGCGCAGGTGATCGAGGCCGATCTGCGACACCCGATAGCGGCCCTGGTGCTTGAACACCCGCTTGGCCAAAAGGTTCTGTTTGACGCATTGCGACGGATTGCCGACCTTGACCCCCTGCTCGGTCAGCAGCGTGTTGGCCTCGCCGGTGGCGAAGCCGTTGTCGGCGCCCCGCTGCTGCGCGAAGTAGCCGGCGACCAGCATGCGGTCGACGTCGGTCGCGGTCCGCGGCAACCGCTGGAGCAGCTCGCCGAAGGTCCCCGTGTCCGGCAGCGCCTCATCCTCCGGGCTGGCCGGGCCTCGTGCTTTGGGCGCAGCGGCGGTCTGCTCCGTCAGCCGCGCCAGCAGCTGATCGAGCTGCTCGGCGTAGGTCCTGACGAAACTCTCGCTACCCTCGACCTCGAACTCCCGCTGCGCGAGATTGATGCGCAGCCTGGCTCGTTGCCCGTCCACTTTCGCTCCTTGCCCCGACCGACGCCCAAATTAGCGGTGCCGGGCGGGCCCATGCAACTCGCTCACTGCGGGCGCTCAGTCGGGCGCGACGAGGAGGCTTGCAAGCGCGCTCCGGATGGGCGCGGGGATCGGCGCGGCCTGCTCCTTGGCGCGTTCGACGAAGACATGGACGAAATGACCCTCGGCCGCCGCCTCGTCCTCGTCGTCGCGGAAGATGCCGATCTCGTAGCGCACGCTGGAGCGCCCGAGCTTGGTCACGCGCAGGCCGGCGGTGACGCGGTCGGGGAACCGGATGCCGCGGCGGAAGCGGCAGGCGCTCTCCACGCAAAAGCCGACCACCGCGTCACGCCAGGGGTTGAGCCCGCCTTCGGCCATCAGGAAATGGGCGATCGCGGTATCGAAGTAGCTGTAGTAATTGACGTTGTTGACGTGTCCGTAGACGTCGTTGTCGAGCCAGCGGGTCGGGATGGGGTACAGCCGAGGGTAGTCGGCGCGCTTGGGCGGCGATGGCCGGTCCATAGGGCCTCCAGAACATCAGACCAAATCAGAGATCACGGTTGGCGGCGCGGCCCCAGGCGGGGAGGGTAGCCCGGGGACAGGCGCCAAGGTCGACCCTGACCGCCCAGACTATTCAGGGCCTCATCCCGGGGTCATCGTCATCATGCCTCGGGACTGGCCAGAAGTCGCCGAGGACGTGGTCGAGGCTATAGGGGCAGCGCTCGGGTAAGCTGCCGATAATGTGAGCCTCGCCGCAAGGTGCGAGCTTCTTCCGTAAGTCGCTGCACGCCCGGTCGTAAAGGAGAGGGAGACGGCGTCTCAGATCCCGCTGCAGGCTGGGCGTGAGGCGATCGTCAATTTCGCTGCGTAAATTGACGATTTCCGCGGTCCAGCTCCGGCGCGGCTCGTCCGCAGGGGAATGTTCGAGCAGGAGCAGATGCTCGAGGATGCGGCGGGCCCAGCCGCGCAAGGAGTCGCGTTGGCTCTTTCCCAAATCGGCGATCTCCTCCGCGACATGCGGCAGGTCGATCGGCACGTTCGGCCGGTTGCGCGCCAACCGGCGCAGCTCCGTCGCCTGCAGCTGCGTCCAAGCGTAGAAATCATCGGAGTAAAGCTGTTCCGCGCGTACGCTGGTCATGTGCCTTAGCTTATGCATAGGGCGCCGCCAGAGCAATCTCGGCCATGCGAGCCAACCTAGATGAACAGCTTTTCGACACCTATTTCTCGGCGTCGTGCCAGCATCGACCAGCCCGGGGCACCCCGGGGTGTCGCTAAACCTTGGCGCCGGCGCTCGCCATGATGCGCTGCAAATTCTCCGGGTTGAAGAATAACTCAGCTGGGGTCATGCCCTCACGGGTCATGAAGAACCGGTTCGTCGCTTCCTGGCTGTCGCGCAGACCAGCTAAGAGCTGTCGCTGGTCGGCGGGGAGCGGCGTAAATCGCGCGAGGTCGATATTCATCTGGAAATCGGCAAGGGTGGCTTCGTTCCGCCGCCGTTCGTAGTCGGCCATCGCTTCGTCGAGCGGGCGCCGGCCGGTCAGCCCCTGGTCGATCGCATCGACGAGGAATTCGGCGTCGCGGAAAGCGTCGCAGATGCCCAAAGCGAGATAAGGGTCCTTATGGCAGCCGGCATCGCCGACCAATGCCCAACCTGGACCGTACGGCCTGCGCAGAAAATTCGGCAGGTTCGCGGCCCCTGAGAATCCCTCCGCGCGTCGTCCCGCCCGGACGCGCTCGGCCAGGTCGGGCACCAGATCGATCACCGCCATGAACTGCGGTTCGAGATCGGCCTTCACGGCGCGCTGCTCGCCAATCGGCCATGCGACGAAAATGGCGAACAGGCCGTCATTGGTGGGGAAAGCGAAGATGACGCGGTTCTGCCGTACATAAACCTCCACCCCGGTGGCGACGACACCCGTCCAGTAGGAGAAAAGCCAGCAGGTGAGAGTCGGCGTGACCTCGTACTCGGGTGCCTGGACGGTTCGTGCCAACCGCGAACCGCGTCCATCGGCTCCGACGGTGAGGATCGCGCGCTCCATCACCGATGCGCCGCCCGTGCGAGCGCGGCCACGGATGCCGACGATCCGGTCGCCCTCGCTGAGGTACTCTTCCACTGCGAAACCCTCGCGCAACCGCACGCCCGCCGCCACGGCGGCCTTGATGAGCACCTGGTCGAGAACGCCACGCCGAGGGCCGTAGCCGGCGGCCACGCCGTCGAGCACCAGATTTCTGCCGACGAGCCTGGTTTCACCGGTATCGAGCGTGATCGTCGTCGAGGGCGGGCAGCCGGTGGCTACGATCCGCTCGAGGATGCCCCAGTCGCGGAGGCGCCGCGGACCATGCCGATGGATGAAATGGCCGTGCGCGATGTCGCTCGGAAATGTCGACCGATCCACCAGCAGCACCCGATAGCCTTTGCGCGCCAGCAACATCGCCGTCGGCGCGCCGGCGCAACGTGCGCCCACCACGATGATGTCGTGCATGGGTTCCCCCCTCAGATGCGGCACCGCGACAAGCACGCCGCTCCCAGCCGGTCATCGGGCAATCATGCGGGCGTTTGCGGCCGACCTATCGCACGGGGATTAAGCGGGCCAGCCTGGTAGGTCTGGGAAAAACACGCTGCAGCCGATGACGGGATCACCCTCGACCGTTGCAGGGTAGTGGCGGACCGTCACCGCTGATCCTTCCGCAACCTGACGCCACTCTGGCGCTCGATGCCCGCGGCCTGCCGGTCTTCACGTCCTGGTGTGGATGAACAACCGTGACCACGTCCGGCTTCTGCGGATGGCTGAAATGATGGTGGGCTGCCGGGCACCCCTCAAGGTGCCACCCCGTCGCCTCCTAGTCATCGAATGATCTTGCGGCTCGGAGATCGGTATGCTGCACCCCGCCGACGAAGCGGCGGTGGCGGCGTCAGATCAGCTTGCGCACGTCCGTGATGTGGCCGGTGATCGCGGCGGCGGCGGCCATGGCTGGCGACATCAGGTGGGTGCGGCCGCCCTTGCCCTGGCGTCCTTCGAAGTTGCGGTTGCTGGTCGAGGCGCAGCGCTCGCCGGGCTGCAGCTGGTCCGGGTTCATGCCAAGACACATCGAGCAGCCCGCCTCGCGCCATTCGAAACCCGCGTCGATGAACACCTTGTCGAGGCCTTCCTCCTCGGCCTGATGCTTGACCAGGCCGGAGCCGGGCACGACCATCGCGTGCACGCTCGGCGCGACCTTGCGCCCTCTGACCACCTCCGCCGCGGCGCGCAGGTCCTCGATCCGTCCGTTGGTGCACGAGCCGAAGAACACCTTGTCGACCCGGATCTCGGTCATCGGCGTGTTCGCCTCGAGGCCCATGTACTCGAGCGCGCGCTCCATCGCCGCGCGCCGTCCGGCATCTTCGACTCCCAAGGGATCGGGCACCTTGCCGCTGATCGGCTGCACGTCCTGCGGGCTCGTGCCCCAGGTCACCTGCGGCTCAATCTCGGCCGCATTCAGGCTGACCTCCTTGTCGTAGCGGGCGTTCCGGTCGGTGGGGAGGGTGCGCCAGTGCGCCACCGCCTGCTCGAAGACGCCGGCCTTGGGCGCCATCGGCCGACCCTGAATGTATCGGTAGGTGGTCTCGTCCGGGGCGATCAGCCCGGCCCGGGCGCCCGCCTCGATCGACATATTGCAGATCGTCATGCGCCCGGCCATCGACAGGCCGCGCACCACCTCGCCGGCATACTCGATCACGTGCCCGGTGCCGCCCGCAGTGCCGATCTTTCCGATGATCGCGAGGATCACGTCCTTGGCGGTCACGCCGAACGGCAGCGTGCCATCGACCGTAATCCGCATGTTCTTCGGCCGCTTCTGCAACAGGGTCTGGGTGGCGAGCACGTGCTCGACCTCGGAGGTGCCGATGCCGAAGGCGAGCGCGCCGAACGCGCCGTGCGTAGAGGTATGGGAATCGCCGCAGACGATGGTCATGCCGGGCAGGGTGAAGCCCTGCTCGGGCCCGATGATGTGCACGATGCCCTGGCGGATGTCGTTGACGTCGAACAGCGGGACGCCGAACTCGCGGCAGTTCTGCTGCAGGGTCTCGACCTGGATGCGCGACTGCTCCTCGGCGATGCGCTGCGAGCGGTCGGTGGTCGGCACGTTGTGGTCGGGGACGGCGAGCGTGGCGTCGGTGCGGCGCACCGGTCGCCCGGTCTGGCGCAGCCCTTCGAATGCCTGCGGGCTGGTCACCTCGTGGACCAAGTGACGATCGATGTACAAGAGGTATGTGTCGTCATCCTGCTGGTCGACGACGTGAGACTCCCAGATCTTGTCGAACAGGGTCTTGGGCTTAGCCATAACGCCTCGGCCTCCCTCGCTCGCCCACGTTCGGCCGGCCCGCCGCGCCGGCCAGAGCGCCCGCCCTATTCGGCGGCCTCGGGCGTCTCTGTCGCCTCCTGCATGTCGGCCGCCTCGGGCGTATCCGCCACCTTGGTCGCGCGCGACCGCTCGTCGCGCCGTTCCTGAATGCGCGCTCTCTTGCCGGTGCGTCCGCGCAGATAATAGAGCTTGGCGCGCCGCACGCGTCCGCGCCGCACCAGCTCGATGCTCGCGATCTGCGGGCTGTACAACGGGAAAATCCGCTCCACGCCCTCGCCGTAGCTGATCTTGCGCACGGTGAAGCTCGAGTTGATGCCGCGGTTCCTGCGCGCGATGCACACCCCCTCGAACGCCTGGATGCGCTCGCGCGAGCCCTCCACGACCTTGACGTTGATGCGCACCGTATCGCCCGGGGCAAAGTCGGGGATGGGACGTTCCTCGGTCCGCGCCGCGATCTGCTCCTGCTCCAGCTCCTGAAGGACATTCATGACACTACCTCATCGATCGTCGGGCCCACCGCGGCTCAGGCCCCGGTGAGTTGTCGCGGCGCTTTCCAGATGGCGCGCCCACAGGTCGGGGCGGCGACATCTGGTGATACGCTCGGCCTGCTCGGCGCGCCAGGCGCGGATGCGCGCATGATGACCCGAGACCAGCACCTCGGGCACGGCGCGCCTCTCCCAGACCTGGGGGCGGGTGTACTGGGGATATTCCAGCAGGTCACGCGCGAAGCTCTCTTCCCGGAGCGACCCCGGCGCCCCGATCACCCCGGGGAGCAGGCGGACGCACGCATCGATCAGGGCGATCGCCGCCGGCTCACCTCCCGCCAGCACGACGTCGCCGAGAGAAAGCTCTTCCAAGTCGCGCGCTTCGACGACCCGTTGGTCGACCCCCTCGAAGCGGCCGCATAAGATCACGACACCGGGAGCCTCGGCAAGCGCCTCGACCCGCCGTTGGGTCAGCCGGTGCCCGCGCGGGGTCAGGAACACGGCCGGCCGTTCCGGCCCGGTCGCCCGCGCCGCGTCGACCGCGCGCGCCACCACATCCGGTCGCATCACCATGCCGGCGCCGCCGCCGAACGGCACGTCGTCGACCGTGCGATGCCGGTCGGTCGCGAAATCGCGCAGATTGATCGCCTCGAGCCGCCAGCGGCCTTCCTGCAGCGCCCGGCCGGCCAGAGAATGCCCGAGCGGCCCCGGAAACATCTCCGGAAACAAGGTGAGGACGCTTGCGGCCCACGGCGCGGGCGGGCTCACGGCGCCGCCTCCCCGATGAGCTCTTCGGGAGGCTCGACCACGAGCCTCCGGCGCGCCAGGTCGATGCTCGGTACGGTGTGCCGAGTGAACGGCAGGCTGAGCCGCCGCCCGTCGTCCGCCACGACCTCGATCAGGTCGCCGGCGCCGAAATTGTCGACGCTGCGCACCACGCCGAGGTGCGAGCCGTCCGCGCGCAACGCCTCCATGCCTTCGAGATCGCTGTAGTAGAACTCGTCGGGCCCCAGTTCGGGCAGAGCGTCGCGGGGCACGAACAGCTCGGTGCCGCGCAGCGCCTCGGCGGCGTGACGCTCCTCAATGCCTTGCGCCCGCGCGAGCACGCCGCCGGGTGTGGAACCGATCACCTCCAGCTCGAACAGTCGCTTGGCGTTCCGGTCGAACACCGGACCGTAGGCCGCGACGTCTTCGGCTCGCTCGGTAAAGCAGCGCAGCTTGAGCACGCCGCGCAGGCCGTGCGCAGCCGCGACCGCCGCCACGCACACCCAGTCGCGATCTCGGGCCCGCTCGAGCATGACCGGAAGCTCTGCACAACTCAGGTCGCGTCGCCCGCGGGTTGGGCTGGAGGGCCTGCGTCGGGCGCCGGCTCGGGGCTCGCCGCCGGAGCTTCCGTTTCGGCTGGCGCGCCGGCTGCTGCCGGAGCTGCGGCCGTAGCCTGGGCTTCGGCCTCGGCCTTCTGCGCCGCGATTGCCTCGGCCCGCTTGCCGGTACCGCGCCAGCGGGTCAGGTTCTGGGTAATGCCGGCGGAATCGAGGAAGCGCGCCACCCGATCGCTCGGCTGCGCACCGACGCCCAGCCAATAGCGCAGGCGCTCCTCCCGCAGCACCACGCGCTGCGGGTTGTCGCTCGGCAGGATTGGATCGTAGGTGCCGAGCTTTTCCAGGAACTTGCCGTCGCGCGGCTCGCGCGAGTCGGTCGCGACGATCCGGTAGACCGGTCGCTTCTTCGTGCCGGCACGGGCCAGGCGAATGCGTACGCTCATCGGTTTTCCGTCCTCGTCGAGCTTGGCCGCGGCACCCGCCGGAGCGACGCCATCAGGCGACCACGCCCGAACCGCCACCGAGCGCGCCGGCTGCCATTGCTGAGGGTTGGCGGACAACTAGGCGGCCGGGGCGTTTAGGTCAAGCGCCGCGTAGGGTCTCGCGCGGCGCCCGCGTCACAAGGAGCCCGCGGCGCCCGCTCCGGTCGTCGCCCCGCGGAAGGCGACCCGAGCAAACACCTCGTCGAGGCCAATCTCGACTTTGAGCGCCGGCAGCTGAAGCCGGTCGGCAAGGTCCCGCAGGATAATGCTTCGCCAAGTGCCATCCTCGTTCGGGCTCGTCACCTCGACCCCGCCCTCGTCCTGGTCGATCAAAACATAGT
>JBKPNX010000030.1:0-5889 GCA_046732855.1 Pseudomonadota bacterium | reverse complement strand
CGCGGACGCTGCTGCCGGCGGCGATCGCGCGCTATGGCGTCGCGGTGCACCACGACATGGCGACCGGCCTCGCCGGCGCCGACATCGTGATGATGCTGCGCCTGCAGACCGAGCGCATGCAGGGCAGCTTCGTGCCGTCCGTGCGCGAGTACTTCCACCTGTTCGGCCTGACCTACGCCAAGCTCGAGGCGGCCAAGCCCGATGCTTTGATCATGCATCCGGGACCGATGAACCGCGGCGTCGAGATCGCCGGCGACGTCGCTGACGACATCAATCGCAGCGCGATTCTGGATCAGGTCGAGCTCGGCGTCGCGGTGCGCATGGCCTGCCTGGAGACGCTGACCTGCGAGTTGCGCGCCGCGGCATGACCGAGCGCAAGGCGATCATCGGCGCCCGCCTGCTCGATCCGGCGAGCGGCCTCGACGCGCCCGGCGGTGTGGTGATCGAAGACGGGCGCATCGCGGACGTCGGTCCGCACCTGTACGACACGCCGCTCGAGGACGCCGTCGTGTTCGACGCGCGCGGCGCCTGCCTGGCGCCGGGGCTGGTCGACATGCGCGTGCAGTTGGGCGAGCCGGGCGCAGAGCACAAAGAGACGTACGCCAGCGGCACGGCGGCAGCGGCAGCCGGCGGGGTGACCAGTTTCGCCTGTCTGCCCAATACCGTGCCGCCGATCGACGACCCCGCGATGGTCGAATTCGTCGCGCGCCGCGCGCGCCAGCTCAAACGCGCCAAGGTCTATCCCTACGGCGCGATCACAAGGGGTTGCGCCGGCAGGGACATGGCCGAGCTGGCGCTGCTCAAGGAGGCGGGCGCGGTCGGCTTCACCGACGGCCATCGCGCGGTCGCCGACAGCTTGGTGATGCGCCGGGCCATGGCCTACGCGAGCGTCATTGACGGCCTGATCGTGCAGCATCCGGAGGACCCGGCGCTGGCCGAAGGCGGCGCGATGAATGAGGGCGAGGTCGCGACCCGTCTCGGGCTTGCCGGCATCCCGGCAGTGGCCGAGGTGATCCTGATCGAGCGCGATCTCCGCCTGGTCGAGCTGACCGGCTGCCGCTACCACGTCGCGCACCTCTCGACCGCCGCAGCGGTCGAGGCGGTGCGCCGGGCCAAGGCCCGCGGCCTGCCGGTGAGCGCCGCGGCCGCGCCGCATCACTTCGCGCTTAACGAGCTGGAGGTCGCGGGCTATCGGACTTTTGCGAAGATATCCCCGCCGCTGCGCGCCGAAGACGACCGGCGCGCGGTGGTTGCCGGCCTCGCGGACGGCACGATCGACGTGATCGCGAGCGACCACTGCCCGCAGGACCAGGACAGCAAGCGGCTGCCGTTCGCCCAGGCCGAGTTCGGCGTGGTCGGGCTCGAGACGCTGCTGCCGGTCGCGCTCCAGCTGATGCACGACGGATCGATGGGACTGCTCGAGGTGCTGGGGAAGCTGACCTGCGCGCCGGCCGATCTCTTAAGCCTGGAAGCCGGGCGCCTGCGCAAGGGGGCGCCCGCGGACCTGATCCTGTTCGACCCCGAGTGGCCGTGGCGGGTGCGCGAGGAGGACCTGCACAGCCTGTCCAAGAACACGCCGTTTGAAGGACGACCCGTGCAGGGCAAGGTGCTGCGCACGATCGTCGACGGCCGCACGATCTTCGAAGCTGCGTAGAGACGTGACATGTGCAGGAACATCCGGACGCTGTTCAACTTCGACCCGCCCGCGACCGAGGCCGAGATCCGGGCCGCAGCGCTGCAGTTCGTGCGCAAGCTCAGCGGCTTTCAGAAGCCTTCGCAGACCAATCGGGTCGCGTTCGATCGCGCCGTCGACAGCGTCGCGGCCGCAGCGCGCGAATTCCTCGATGCGCTCGTCACCAACGCGCCGCCGCGCGATCGGGAGGTTGAAGCGGTCAGGGCGCGGGCGCGCGCCGCGGAGCGCTTCGGCCGGCCCGACGCCGCCTGATGGAGTGGTCACAGGGATTTGGCAGACACGCTTTCGCCCGCTGAGCCGGTATTGAGATGCGCGGTCGCGACCGTCGACGACTTGAATGCGTCTAAGCTAACTGCGGCTAGTCGAGAGCGGTGCGGGCGTAGATCGCCGGCAACGGCAGATCGATGCCGAGGCTCCCCAGGCGAGCCGCCGCTTCGCCGATGTAGTCCTCGATCATCCACCGCGCGTCTTCACGCCGCCACAGCTCGACCCGCCGCTCGTCGCTGAACACGAACAGGATCGCTTCCACACTCGGCATCTGCCGATACTCCTCGCCCTTGCGGCCGCGGTCGTGCGCCGCGGTCGAGCGCGACAGGACCTCAATGATCAGGCGCGGCTCGGGCAGGAAGAAGCGCTGGTCGGCGGCCTGGTCGCAGGTCACCGCCAGATCGGCGACATAATAGCTGTCCGCACGGCCGGGTCGGGTGATGCCGGCGTTGCCGACGATGCGGCAGGGCGATCGCAGCTGCGGCCCGATCGCCATAGCCAGGTTCATCACGATCGTGCCATGAGCATCGCGCGCCGGCGCCATGGCGACGACCCGGCCATCAAGCAGCTCGTAAAGAGTATCCGTGCCGTCGTCCCACTCGAGGAACTCGGCCAGGGTCATGCGTTGGGGAGCCGGGTCCGCCATGAAGTCAGTTTAATGGACACGCTGGATCGAGCGCAACCGGGCGCAGCGTTTGACATCGATCACGACGAGATCGTTGCAAGCGCATCAGTTAAGCGCAAGGTTCCACGGGAAGGCCGAGGCCTTTGCGCGGCGGAGGTCTAGCGGCGCCGTCCGCCGCCGCGGCCTCCCCCGCGTCCCCGGCCCCCGGCCGAGCGGAAGCGGAGCCTCGGGACAGGCCGGCCCGGCTTGGCACCGGATGATGGCTGATCGAGCTGCGCCCTGATCGCTGGCGACCCGATGCCGCATCGAGACTGACCGCCCGGCCGCTCTCGCGCAGCGCCGCGTACTGCTCGGGGCTGAGGTCAGCGGCGCGCTCGCGCAGGGCGGCGCGCTGGTCCGCATTGAGCGACCCGGCGGCGCCCGCCGCACGGCGCTGCTCGATCCGCTCGCGCCGCTGGTCGAGCCATTGTTGCCGCTCCGCAGGACTCAGCGCGCTCCAGCGCGCGGCAGCGGTGTCGAGCACCAGGTCTCTCGGGGACTGCCCGCCGGCCGGCGCCACGCCGCGCTCGTCGATCCACCCCTCCACCCGATCGCGCACCGCCCGCTGCTGATCCGGGGAAAGTCCGGCGTACCAGTCCTGGAGAGCCTGTCTGATGTCGTCCCGGTCGTGGCAGCAGTCGGGGCGGTCGTCGACCCAAATCCAGAAATCGTCGTCGTACCAGTCGTCATGATGATACAGCCAGTCATTGTAGACATAGGCGCCCGAGCCGCCATCGCCGGCGCAGTCCGCGAGCAGGATCGCCGCGCAAAGCCCCCCTGAGACGAACGCCCATCGCCGCATCAGCGTTCTCCCGAGCCTGATCGGAGCGGAGCTGCCGCCGACCTGCGATCGCATGGCCATTGCCCGGCCGCAGCCCGCTCCAGGCTTTGCGCCGGCAGGTCGTCCAGGGCCTGGGGATTGGCTTTTGCCCAACCGAGAAACACGCCGACCAGCTGCTCCCGGGTGATCGCGTCCTTCGGGCAAGCGAGCGGCTCGATCTTCTCACCCTGCACCATGGTCCGGTGAAACTGCGCAACGCCGGCGAGAAAGCCGTAGCAGAACTGCTTGGCCTCCGCGTACAGCGGATCCTCGGGCTCGTCGGCGCAAAGCGCCACTAGATCTCAGGTTGTGGTCGCGTTGAAGTTGCTGGGCTCAGCCGCCATGGCGGGTGTCGCCACCGCGTAGACGGCGCCCAGCGCGGCCGCCTTCCATTGACGTAATGCTCCTACTCCACCCAAGATCGGCCAGGCTCAAGCCGGTAGCGATGGTAAGTGGCTTCCCGCATTATCGCGCACGTGTTGGAGTTTCAACTCAAAGCCATGGACCGTTCGCAGAGCGAAGGCCTGGCATGCCGCGGGTCGGTCGCCGGCGAGCCCGGACCGAGGTTCCCCTCGGTGCGGCGACGGATGGGGCGCCCGCACCGACAACGGCCGCCGCGCGCATGAGCCAAGCGCTGTTCCGCCTGTTCGAGACGATGCCGCGGCAGGGGCCGGGCAGCGACGCCTGCACGCGGGAAGCGCTGCGGCGTCTACCGGCACTGCCCGCGGCGGCGCGCGTGCTCGATCTTGGCTGCGGGACCGGAGCCTCGACCCTGGTGCTGGCGGCGACTCTGCGGACGTCGATCATCGCGGTGGATACTCACCAGCCGTTCCTCGACCGGCTGCGGGCCACGGCGCAGGCGCGCGGGCTCGCGTCGCTGATCGAGACGCGCTGCGCCGACATGCGCGCGCCCGGCGTGCCGCCAGGCAGCGTCGATCTGTTGTGGTCCGAGGGGGCGCTGTACCTGCTCGGATTCGAAGAGGGCCTGCGGCTCTGGCGGCCGCTCCTGGCGCCCGGCGGCTGCGTGGTCGCATCCGAATGCTCGTGGCTTTGCGCCGCGCCTCCGGCCGAGGCCGCCGCGTTCTTTGGCGCAGGCTATCCCGGCATGGCCGGCATCGGGGAAAACGTCGAGCGTGCGCGCAGCGCTGGATTCGATCCGATCGATCATTTCACGCTGCCGGCGCAGGCGTGGTGGGACGAGCTCTATACGCCGCTCGAGGCGCGAATCGCGCAGCTGGCGCCCGCTGCCGATCCGGCGCTCGCTGCCGTGATCGACGAGACCCGGCGCGAGATCGAGCTGTATCGCACGCAGGGGGACAGCTACGGCTATGTCTTTTACCTGTTGCGCCGGAGCCGCTGATCCGGGCTGAGTTCCGGGCTGCCCTGGAATGATCGGCAGCTAGGGGCGTTCGCTGCGTCTGAGACCACCCTGCCCCGCGCGTCACACCCGCCATCGCATGCTGGATCGAGCCCAAACGAAATGAGCAAAGCGCAGCACGCCCTGAAACTGGTCCTGATCGCGGCGGCGGGCGGCTTGACGCTGGTCACCGTTTTCACCCTCGCCGCCGGGCTGTGGTGGGGTTTCGACCTGTTCAGCCATTTCCGGCTGCAATACGTAATCGTAGGTTTGCTCCTCTCCGGGGCCGCGCTGGCCATTGGCGCCCGTCCGACAGCCGCTGCCCTCGCGATCGTGGCCCTCGTGCACGGCTGGGCGATCAAGGATCTATGGTGGGGCGGCACCGCGAGCGCTGGGCTCGACGGGGTGGCCTTGCGCCTGGTGAGCGCCAACGTGCAATCGCAAAACCGCACGCCGAAGAAGGTGCTCGAGTTCGTGCGCGCGGCCGACGCGGATCTGGTCGTCTTGGTGGATGCTCGGCAAAGCCACTGGGACGCGGTCCTGACCGCGCTGGCGGCGCTATATCCCTACCGCGCGCCGTACCGCTATCCTACGCAGACGCCGCTCCAACGCGCGCCGGTGGTGCTGTTCAGCCGGTATCCCATCCTCGACCAGCGCCTCGCCCGCGCGCCCGGTGGGCGACGTCCATCATTGGTCGCCGAGGTCGCGATCGGCGACCGGACGCTCGTGGTCGCAGGTGTGCATCCCACTTCCCCGTTGCCGAGTGAAGCCGACGGTCGCGCGCGCAACCGTGAGCTCGATCATATCGCCGAGGTCGCCAGGGCAACGGGCCGACCGCTGATCGTCGCGGGAGATTTCAACACCACGCCCTGGTCGCCGCATTTTGCGGACCTGCTCGCCGCAGCGGGGCTACGCAACGCGGCTGACGGGCATGGCTATCTCGGCACCTGGCCGACAGGGTTCTGGCCGGGGCTGATCCCGATCGATCACGTTCTGCTCAAGGGTCCACTGGCCGTGACCACCCTGCGCCGCGGTCCGCAGATCGGCTCGGACCATTTTCCGATCATCGCCGACCTGCGCCTCCTCGC
>JBKPNX010000029.1:0-8709 GCA_046732855.1 Pseudomonadota bacterium | reverse complement strand
GAGAAAGCTCTCGCACAGGGGCGACACTCCGAGGTCGACAAAAGTGTTGGTAAGTTCAGTGCCACAGAATCGGCATTTGGGTTGCTGACGATTCGCCATGACGCACTGCCTTGTCGAGTTTGATCGGTGCCCATTATCCATAAGATCGAAGGCCATAAATCTTAATCTCTGCAAGATCGATGACGGGCCCGCTATACCCTTCTGGATCTCATATCACCCTAATCCATTTCGAAGTGTTCACGATGATCATGGGTTCTCCTGGCTTTCATTGCGGCGATGAGAAACCCGTCGATGGAGCCTTCATGTTTGCATCCGATGTCTCACTTCGGGCTCGGCCTCTTCGAGGAGTTTCCACTTACTGTCTTTCTCCGAGATCTGACCGACCGGCAATGGCCACTTCAAGTCGAGCAGCGGATCGTCGTACATGAGGCCGCCTTCGTTCTCGGGCGAATAGAATTCGCCGACCTGGTAGCTCGTCTCGGTCGAGTCCTCGAGAACCTGATAGCCATGTGCGAATCGTTCCGGCACGTAGAGAGCTCGGTGATTGTCCGCGGAGAGTTCGACCGCGAGGTGGCGCAGGTAGGTCGGACTTTCGGGGCGCAGGTCCACAATGATGTCGAGAATCGCTCCTCGGGTACACCTCACGAGCTTCGTCTCGGCAGCCGGCGGGTACTGGAAGTGCATACCCCGCACAGTCCCCTTGACCTTATTGAATGCGATGTTGGCCTGGGCGATCACGGGTTTGAGCCCGTGTTCGTGGAACTTGTGCTGACAGAACGCGCGCGCGAAGAACCCGCGGCTGTCTCCCAGGGGATTGAGGTCGATAATGAAAGCGCCTTTGAGTTCAGTCCCGATGAAGATCATAGAGCGACCTCTTCAGTGTGGACCCTCAACCAAACGCATCCCCGGTTCATCGCCGCGGACGTGGCAACCCGCGCGGCGGTACTTCGAAGCTCCAGGGCGATCACGGATTGGACATCGCCCGGGAAAATGCGCACTCCGAGATCCCTGACAGCCCTGCGAGCAAGCGAATGCTAAGCCAACCGGGCTTTGCGCACGACGAAGGCCTCGGCCCGATGCTCGGGCGAACGGCATTCCATCCCTCGCAGCCGAGCCAGGCCGCGAAACGTCTCGGCATCGAACCAGTCCTTGGATCGTTGGCTGCCGAAATGGGCGAGCAGAAGCTCGACCTTGCGCTCGAAAACAGCGCTGGTGAGTGGCACGTAGATGTTGGGCCGGTCCATATCGCCATCCCACTTGGGGATCTCGTATTCGAGGATGAGGTGATTGCGAAACAGGTTCCAGGTGAGCTGGCAGACCTCGCGATGGTCCTGGTGCGCGTCGTTCCGGCGATGAGTCAGCACCACATCGGGATCGACGCGGACAGGCAGGCTCTCCAGCCAGGTCTTGATTTCGCGACCTTGGTAGGGAAAGAAGCCATCCTCGAATTCTGCGAGTCGGATCTCGTAGCTGGAGGCGCCTTCCAGGAAGCCCGCAGCCGAGGCCTCCGCCTCTGACGCGCGCGGACCGATCGCGCTCAGGACGCACCAGTAGACCTCGAGCTGGACGCCCGCGGCAATCCAAGCGAGGATCGTGCCGCCGGCGCCGATCTCGATGTCATCGGAGTGTGCCCCGAGGCACAGGACCGAGAGCTTTTTATTCGGCCGGGCAAGGTTCAGAGCCCTCATAGCGCGGCAATGGACAACCTGCTGCCGGACTTGGCGCCATTGTCGATGCGCCAAGGCACCTTGCCCTGCTCGACCAGCTCCTCCAGGATCTGCCGGTCCTTCAGAGTATCCATGGCGCGAAAGAAGCCCTCGTGCCGATACGCCATGAGCTGATCCGCCTCGATGAGCCTGCGGAAGGGTTCGACCACTAGTTCCTCGCCCTCGTTCATGTAATCGAAAATTCCGGGACGCAACACGAAATAGCCGGCATTGACCCACATGTCAGCGCGGTTAGCTGGGCGCAACTCGCGCACACGGCCATCCGCCCCAATGTCCGCGAGGTGGAAGGTCAGCGGTGGCTGGACTGCCAGGAAACAGGCGAGCTTGCCGCTCTGCTTGAAGCGCTCGATCATGTCGTCCAGGTTTGCATTCGTGAGACCATCGGAGTAGTTGGCCAGAAAGATCTCCTCGTCCTTCACATAGTGGCGCACCGCCCACAGCCGCTGGCCAATGTTGCGCCAGATTCCCGTATCGATGAGGGTAACGCGCCAGTCCTCGTTCGGCTCACTCAGGAATTCGACGTTGGCGCCAGAGCCTGACACGACACAGTCGGCGAAAACCTCGGGTCGGTAATTCAAGAAGAACTCTTTGACGATGTTGGCCTTGTAGCCCAGCGCGAGAATGAAGTCCGAGTGCCCATAATCCCGGTAGTATTGCAGCACGTGCCAGAGGATAGGTTGATGGCCGACCGGTATCATCGGCTTCGGGATGCTCTCGGAAAACTCGCGAATTCGAGTGCCCAACCCGCCGCAGAAGAGGACGACCTTCATGGATTGCAGTTCCTCGTGACGGCCAGCTGCGGGACGTGCGATGCACTGACTACCCGCCTCCTGCCGCTGCGGTCCGCTGGCCCGAAGCGCGCAGCGTAGGGATCCGGGGCCGGGTTAGAGCGAGGTGCGCGGAGCGTGAGGTGCGGGGCCGGCTCGAGAGCCTGCGCGTGGCGACCGAGTGGCACTACCTCGAACGCCCGTTCGAACGCGCCAAGAAGGCCCGCAAGCCACGCCACTTTCCGCGCGGCCGGCTGGTTCATGCCGGGAAAGAAGGCGAGAGCGTCCAGATCGTCGCGGCCAAGGCGCCTGGCCGCATCAGTGCCATCCCGCTGCCACAGAAACGGATCATGAGCGTTCATGTCAGCCGAAGCGCTCCCGCCACGATGTTTATGGATCGGTTAGTAAGCTTAGCGCCCAGGAAGTCAAGCAATAACTGCGCGAGCAAAAGCTTTCAATTACAGATATACTTTGCCTACAGCTGCCTCCAAAACCTAAGATTATTTTTGCGTTGGACGGAGTGAGCGCAGTCCACGCAACCGATTCTTCCTGTTGTTAAGGTGGAATGTCGTCCCTGAAGATTTGCAACTTTTACTCGACTTGCTAAATGGCACTACCGCAGCCATAGTGGCGCACATCGCACGCCTGCTCGGGCGTCGCGATAAAAAACGATGCCGCCGGATTTCTTACCGCTTGGTGCCCCGCACTCGGCGGGGAAGCTCGACACGGCGGCCTTAAGAAGGAAAAAGGTGATGACCAAAATAAGTTCCGTGTTAACCCTGGCGGCTTTAGTCGCCTTAACCGCAGAACCTGTGGCTGCGGCGACCCGCGGCGGGCCCGCCCCCTTGATTGGCGCAGGGCTGCCGGTGATCATCGTGGCCGGCGCAGCGCTGGCCGGGTACCGCCGCTGGCGGCGAAAGGCGCGGCCGACCGACGATAGCTGATCGTGAAGGTGTTCGGGCGGCAAACGTCCCCGCGGCAGGAAACCGGCGCAGCCGTCGTTGAGGCCGGTTACAGCGCGCGGATCGCTCGCGTGGGCGAGCATTGGCGGTCTGCCAATACGCTCTCGCGGTCGGAGGTGTTTGCCGCTCTCTACCTGCTTGGGATCGTCAACGCTGGGGCTCCTCATTTCTTTGGTGTTGTCTTTGGCAAGGACCCCTGGCGCTGGGTTGCACTGGCATCTGACCTCAATTTCGTGATGGTCACTGCTACGGCAGTCGGCGTTTACCTTTTGCGCCAGTCTAAGCGCGCAGCGATGAAAGCCGGCGACTGGTTCGTAACTGCAGTTGTTGTCTGTCTCCTCCTGGTGCCGCATCGCGCGGCAGCCTGGCTGGCGTTCACCGGTCTGGCGCTTTACGCGCTCGGCCGGGACCGCCGGTCCACGATTGGTGTGGCCGCTGCATCGGTTTTCCTCGCGATCGCGGCAAGCGGTTTCTGGGGCCCAGTGCTCGTCCAGGCCTTCGGTCCCACGTTGCTGGCGTCGGACGCCGCGCTCGCCGTCGCATGGCTTGCTGCTCTCGGGCACGGCGACGTTCACCGCATCGGCAACCTGATCTTCACGAGCGACCAGCCGACACTGCATGTGGGAACCGGGTGTGCTTCTTTATCAAACGTGCTCTACGGGTTCTTGTGGTGGATTGCCATCACCCGTGCGGTTCGATCGGAGTGGCAGCCAAGAGACGCGTTCGCCTTGCTCGCCGTGGCTGGCTTGGTGTTAGCGGCCAACACGCTGAGGTTGGCGCTGATGGGGTTGAGCGCCGACTCTTATGAATGGGTTCATGGTCCGGTGGGTGGCAATGTCTTCAATGTCGGGCTTCTTTTCCTCATCGCGATCATCGCGCTACACTCGACAGGGTGGGAGACGTTTTCTCTTCGTCACTAGCGTAGCCCTTCTGGCGACGGCGAGCCTGTCATTTAAGGCGCTGAGCTATGGTGCCGAGACGGACGCCCGTCCCGAGCAGGAAGATAAGCGTCACATCCAGGATTTCCTCACAGGTTACCGCTGGAAGCTCAGCGGATCGGCGGAACTCGTCTCGGGTGGCGGTGGCACTGTACTGGATTTTCAGGTCCCCGGCTGCGTCGGCAGCATCCGAGTGGGTCTCCTGCCCCCCGGTGGCGGGATGGTCAGCCTGTTCACCCAAACGGCAGGCCGCGATGCCCGCGTCTACTACGTCTATCGAGGGCGAATCACCGACCGTCCGCCGATCTCCGCCTATTTCCAGGCGAAGATGGTCGAAGTAATCAAATCCCTCGGTTTTCGGCCACGAGCCAGTTCATCGATCGTCGCTGTCAGCCAGCCTCAGGAATGCCGGCTCGAAGCCGCTCTGCCTTGGTCCGAGCTGTGAGGACGAGGCTGCCTTGGACCCGTCGGCCCCCGCGTTGTGCCCTCCTCGCAGGGGCAACCCTCCTCATAGATGTGGTGCGGAACCCTAACTGACTTTTTGTAAGCGGTGTGCCGGTCCCACCTGCCCAAAGGCGGCGTGATCGGCGACAGTGACGGTCCTCTGCGAGGATCGTTTCACGAACCGAACATCCGTCCCGTACCGCTTGCACGATCATCTGTCCCAAGTTCAACGGCAGGGGCGCCGGCATCTTGGAGTCTCGCCTGATCTCGAATCACAGGCACCGACTCTACGCAATAGCAATATACCTCTAGACGACGCCGATGAATCGGAGCGCGTTGGTGATCGGATAGCGCCGGTCGCGGCCGAACGCCTTGCGCGTGATTTTCATGCCAGGCGGCGCCTGGCGACGCTTGTATTCGGCGATGTCCAGAAGGTTCGAGACCTTGCGCACGATCGCCGGATCGTGGCCCTGCTCGACCAGATCGCGCGCCGAAAAATCGGTCTCGACCAGCCCGTGCAGGATCGCATCGAGCTCGTCATAGGGCGGCAGGCTGTCCTGGTCCGTCTGATCAGCGCGCAGCTCGGCCGAAGGCGGCTTGGTGATCACGCGCTCGGGAATCACGGCGCCGGTGGGCCCGAGCAGGCCTTCGGGTCGATGCTGGTTGCGCCAGCGCGACAGCGCGAACACGGTGGTCTTATAGACGTCCTTCAGCACCGAATAGCCGCCGCACATGTCGCCGTAGAGGGTCGCATACCCGATCGACATTTCGGACTTGTTGCCGGTGGTCAGCAGCATCGCGCCGAGCTTGTTGGAGATCGCCATCAGCAGCACGCCGCGGATGCGCGCTTGGATATTTTCCTCCGTGATGTCTGGGGGTCGTCCCGCGAACACCGGCTCAAGCATCGTGCCGAACGCGGCGACCGCGGGCTCGATCGGCAGGCGGTCGAGTCGGATGCTGAGCGCGCTCGCGACCGCCTCCGCGTCCTCGGTGCTGGCATCCGAGGTATAGCGCGAAGGCATCATCACAGCGTGCACCCGCTCGGGCCCGAGCGCGTCGGCCGCGACCGCTGCCGACAGCGCCGAATCGATGCCACCGGAGAGGCCGAGCACCACGCCCGGAAAGCCGTTCTTGTCGACATAGTCGCGCAAGCCCAGGCACATCGCGCGATAGACCGCCTCGTAGCCCTCGATCGGTGGCGTGACCCTGCCCTCGACGCACGCCCACACGCCGTCGTCGCCGCGCCGCCAGCGGGTGATCAGCAGATCCTCCTCGAAGCTCTTGGCCTGGGCCGCCAGCCGGCGATCGGCGTTCAGCACGAACGACGTGCCATCGAACACCAGCTCGTCCTGGCCGCCGACCTGGTTGCAGTAGATCAACGGCAGGCCAGTCTCGGTCACCCGAGCGACCGCGAGCTTCATGCGCACGTCCCGCTTGTCGCACTCGAAGGGCGAGGCGTTCGGCACGATCAGGATCTCAGCGCCCGACTCCTCGAGGCCCTTGGCGACGTCCTCGGTCCACATGTCCTCGCAGACCATGCCGCCGATCCGAAGCTGCTCGAATCCACCGCCGTCCGCCCGGTCGCCCAGCGGGAACGCCATAGGTCCTGGGATCGGGCCTGCCGCGAACACGCGCTTTTCGTCGAACACACCGTAATTCGGCAGGTCGTACTTGTGGCGACTGGTGACGATCACGCCACCGCGCAGCAGCAGCATGGCGTTGTACAGGTTGCCGGGGTCGCGCCAGGGCGCGCCGACGATCATCGCCGGGCCGCCGTCGGCGGTGTCCTCCGCGAGCGTAAGCACAGCGCGCGCTGCGTAATCCTGCAAGGTCGGCTTCAGTACCAGGTCCTCGGGCGGGTAGCCCACCACGACCAGCTCGGAGCACACGACGAGGTCCGCGCTCGCTTCAGCCGCTTTCGCGCGGGCTGCGCGGATCAGGGCGATATTGTGGTCCAGCGCGCCGACCGTGGGATTAATCTGGGCGATCGCGATGGTGATCTCGACGCTCACGGCGACGCGTGTCCTCTGGTGAAGTGCCTAGCCGAACCCCGGAACCTTAGGCCAATCCCCGGAACCTAGGGAGGGTGGTGCGAAGGCTCTGGCCGCCAGGACTGAGCTGAGGCGGGCCAAGCCCCCGACGATCGAAGCCTGTCACCATCCGGCCATGACGGCGGCGAGCAGCCACAGCAGCGGGGCTCGGCGGGCGAGGCGGCGACCTGAATCAGGAGTGAGCCGGGGGCACGACCCGTGCAATTGCTGCTCCGCCGCCAGACGTCAGGCCGGATCAGCCATCGCGGCAACCGCCGCGGCGTTCCGCGGGGCAGCGTCGTCGCGATGGCGCAGATCGTCGTCGAGCAGGCCTTCGCGCATCAGCGTCTTGATATGGTTGATCCGCTGGTAGCGGCCTTGGAGCTGCTCGAGTGACAGGCCCGAAGCGCGATAGGCGGCATAGAGCTGTTCTACTCCCTTGCGGACGTCCCATTGCGGCTCGAACTCGGGCAGCCTCCGGGCGATCTTCTCAAAACTCACCCGATAGGACCGTTTGTCGGGCCCGGCGTTCGGCGCAATCTCCAGACGGCAGTTCGGAACGACCTCCGCCACCATTTCAGCGATCTCGCGAACCCGATAGTTGTGGGCGGTCCGGCCGACGTTGAACGCTTCGCTGCACACTTTCTTCGCTGGCGCCTGCAGCCCAGCCAGAAAAGCCCGCGAGATATCCTCAATGTGGACGATGGGCCGCCACGGCGAGCCGTCGGACTGCAGATAGATGAAGCCCTTGGTCACTGCCCAGCCGACCAGGTTGTTGAGCACGAGATCGAAGCGCAGGCGAGGCGACACGCCAAAGGCCGTGGCCGGGCGGAAAAAGATCGGACAGAAGCCATCGCCGGCCAGGAGTGCGATGTCGCGCTCCGACCACACTTTCGATTGCCCATAGGCGGTCACCGGATTGAGCTTACCCGTCTCGTCGATCATGTCGTCGCCGGCAAAGCCGTAGTTGCTGCAGGAGGATGCGAGCAGGAAGCGCTCTACGCCAGCCTGCTTGGCCATTGTCGCCAGATGGACGCTGGCGCCATGATTGATGTCGTACGTGATCTCCGGGTTGAGATCGCTTAGCGGATCGTTCGAGAGGGCGGCCAGGTGGATCACCGCATCAAAGCCCACGACATCGGCTGGCGTGATGTCACGCACGTCCTTGCGCAGGCTGGGCACTGGGGCAATCGGGCCGCCGAGCTCAAAGTGGCAGTCCTCGTAGAACTCGCTGTCGCATCCGGTCACTGCGTGGCCCGCTTCGAGCAGCATCGGCACCATCACCGTGCCGATGTAGCCTCGGTGGCCAGTTACCAGAACTCTCATTCATCGCGCTCCTTCATCCGGTGAAGATAATGCAGACGAGTGGAAGCGGGCCGGCGGATAGCGCCTTGCGAGCTCGGCGAGAGTTCCCCCGCAGCCGATCTCAAGATCGTCCCAGTTGGTGGCCGAGGTAGAGCACGTACCCCGGCTCGTCGCGCGGAAAGGTGAGCGTCATGCTTGTGGGGTCTTTTCGGCAGCGGTAAGTGTCGGCTGGCGCCCTTCGGAAGCATTCTTCCCCCGGGGCCAGTCACTGCGCAATATTGTCGCTGTTGCACCCCCGGACGCTTTGCAGGCGTCCAGCTTGTGGCGCAGCTTGACGCCGCCGGTTGCATGATCTGTTGCTGCCGCCCTCCCGACAGTCGTCGATATACATGAAGCTTCGGATCTCCCCGGCCAGCCGGGTGCCCTGCCCGCCGGCAATATCGCCACCTTCATCGCCACCCACCGCGCGCGAAATCCACGCTGGCCGGTGCGCTGTGAATAAGGCACCGCAGGCGGCATTCGGCACCGGACAGCTG
>JBKPNX010000028.1:0-32470 GCA_046732855.1 Pseudomonadota bacterium | reverse complement strand
GGCCAGGCGTTTCCGGTCGAGGTCGCCGTCACCGAGGTGCAGCAGGCCGGCCGGCGCCTGTTCACCGCCTATCTGCGCGACATCACCGATCGGCGCGCGATGGAGCGGGCGCTCCGCCAGAGCGAACGGCATTTCCGCACGGTCGCGGAAGCGCACCCGGTCCCAGTCAGCATCTCCCGGCTGCGCGACCGCGTGGTTCTGTACGCGAGTCAGGCGTTCGCGGATCTGTTCCGGCTGCCGCTCGACCAGGTGATCGGCACCGACAACAAGCAGTTCTACCTCGACCTCGAGGACCGGGCAGGTCTGATCGAGGCCTTGCACCAGCACGGCGCCGTGCAGGGGTTCGAGGTGCAGTCGCGCCGCGCCGACGGCGCCGTGTTTCCCGCCTCGCTGACCTCGCGTCTGATCGAATTCCAGGGCGAGGCGGCGGTCATCTCGGGCGTGCTCGATCTCACCGAGCAGAAGCGCGCCGAGGCGGAGATCGCGCGTCAGCGCGAAGCGCTGCGGCGCAGCGAGCAACGGTTTCGCACCATCGCCGAGGCGCATCCGGTGCCGGTGCTGATCGTCCGCCGCGCGGACCGCCGCGTGCTCTACGCCAGTCAGCCGTTTCTCGAGCTGATGCGCGTCACGCCGGAGGGAGTGCACACCCTGACTAGCGCCGACCTGTTCGCCCGGGACGAGGAGAGCGCCTACGTCGCCGAGGCGTTGCGCGCCGGGCAGGTGGTCGAAAATCACGAGATCACGGTCCGGCGCTGCGACGGCACCGTGTTTCCGGCGGCGATCACCGCGCGGCCGGTCGAATACGAGGGCGAGGACGCCGCAGTGTTCGGCGTGGTCGATCTGACCGAGCAGAAGAAGGCCGAGGCCGAGATCGTGCGGCAGCGCGAGGCGCTGCATCAGAGCGAGAAGCTGAACGCGCTCGGCTCGCTGCTCGCGAACGTGGCCCACGAGCTCAACAACCCGCTCTCCGTGGTGCTGGGGTATTCGACCATGCTGCGCGACATGGCGCCGGACGAGGCGACGCGCCAGCGCGCGATCAAGGTCCACGCCGGCGCCGAGCGCTGCGCCCGCATCGTCAAGACCTTCTTGACCATGGCCCGGCGCAAGCCCGAGGCGTGGACGCCGGTCTCGGTCAATCAGATCGTCGAGAGCGCGCTGGACGTCGTCGGCTACGGTCTGCGCGGCGCCGACATCGCGGTCGATCTGGATCTGGCGTCCGATCTGCCTCCGGTCTCCGGCGATGCCGATCAGTTGAATCTGGTCTTGATGAACCTGATCGTGAATGCCCAGCATGCGTTGCAGTCGCGCCCGCCGCCCCGGCGTCTGGAGATCATCACGCGCAGCCAGAACGGCAGGGTACAGATCGAGGTGGCCGACAACGGCCCGGGCATCCCGGCCGATATCGCCGAGCACATCTTCGACCCGTTCTTCACGACCAAGCCGCAGGGCGTCGGCACCGGCATCGGCCTGTCGGTGTGCCAGGGGATCGTCACCGCCCACCGCGGCGAGATCCGCGGGGCCTCGCGTCCGCAAGGGGGCGCCCTGTTCACCGTCACCCTGCCGGCCACGGCCGTCGAGCACAAGGCGAGGCCGGCCGAGCAGGCGCCTGCGCCGATCGCGGGCCGCGTGCTGGTGGTCGACGACGAGGTGGAGATCGCGCAGATGGTTTGCGAGGTGCTCAAGCGCGATCATCACCAGGTCTCGGTCGCGTCCAGCGGCCGCGAGGCGCTCGAGCACCTCGCGGCGCATCCGGCCGATCTGATCCTGTCGGATCTGCGCATGCCGGACCTGGATGGGCCGGCGCTGTACCGCGAGCTCGTGGCGTGCGCGCCCGATCTCGCCCGGCGCATGGTGTTCCTGACCGGCGACGTGCTCACTCCGGAAACCACAGGCTTCGTCGCCGAGACCAACCTGCCGGTGATCGAAAAGCCGATCGACCCCTACGACCTGCGCCTCAAGGTGCGCGCCTATCTGGGCGCACAGCAGCGGGCCGAGGCGCCGCCGATCAGCGCGAAGTGACCGGCGCCGCGCTGGCCCGGCTGGCGAGATAAGTCTGGATTTTTGCCCTCACGCCGGCAGGGTCGAGCGGCTTCTCGATCACCCTGACCCCGGTGTCGGCGAGGAAGCCGCTCATGTCGCCACCCAGGGTGTCGCCGGTCATGAACACGATGCGCGCCAGCAGCTCCGGGCGCTGCGCCGCAAGCTCGCGGTACAGCGCCGGACCATCCAAATCCGGCATGCGCAGGTCGCACAGGATCAGATCCACCTCGCCGTAGCGGAGCCGGGTCAGCGCGTCGCGGCCGCTGTTGGCGCGATCGACGCGGTGCCCGTCGCGTTCCAGAATATCGATCAGCAGCTGGGCGACGTCCGGCTCGTCATCGACCACCAGGATGTGCGCGGGGTGCAACCGGCGGTCCGGCGCGGTGACCGGTGGCTCCGCCACCTCGATCGTCGTGCGCGGCAGCCGAACGACGAAGGCGGCGCCCTGCTGTGGCCGCGGGTCCAGCCGGATCTCGCCGTCGTGCGCGGCGACGATGCCGTGGCACACGGACAGGCCGACCCCGGTGCCGATGCCCTGGGGCTTGGTCGTGAAGAACGGCTCGAAGATCCGGTGCGCGATGTCAGCCGGCACACCGGGTCCGTTGTCGGCGACCTCGACCCAGACCGACTCGGCGTCGAAGGCGCTGGTCACACTCAGCCGGCGGGGCGGCGGCACGCTCTGTAGCGCCTGCTGGGCGTTCACGAACAGATTGGCGAACACTTGGTGGAGCTGATCGCCGTCGGCCCAGACCGCCGGCAGGTCCGGCGCCAGAACGCGCACCACCTCCACGTCGGCGGTACGCAGCCCGTAGGCGACGATCTCGAGCGCCTCGCCGATCGTGTCGTTGAGCTGCACCGCCATGCGTTGCCGCGGCTTGCTGCGCGCCATTGCGAGAAAGGTGCGCACGATGCGCGCGCACCGATCGGCGGCGGTACGGATCTTGAGCGCTCGCTCGCGGATCGCGCCGTCCGGGGCGAAGTCCTCGAGCAGGCTGGCGTGGCCGACCACCACCGAGAGCGGGTTGTTGAGCTCGTGGGCGACTCCGGCGAGCAGCGACCCGAGCGCGCTCATCTTCTCGTTCTGGTGCAAAATCTGGCGTTGCCGGGCGAGTTCCGCGTCGACCCGCTTGCGCTCGGTCAGATCGACCAGCGCCGTGACCACCGCATTGTGGCCCTCGAAGGTGATCAGTCGCGACGTGAATGCTGCCCAGAATTCTGACCCGTCGGCGCGGCGCAGGCGGACTTCGACGCCTTCGAGCAAACCCTCCCGCCGAAGCTGCTCCATGATCTTGGTGCGAGCTGCGAGATCGGCATAGAATCGCAATGTCGTACCGGCGAGCAGCTCGCTGAGCGGCACGCGAAAAAGCTCTGCGCAGGGCGGGCTGGCGAAGATCACCTTGGCCGTGTCCATGTGGGCGATGAACAGCGGCACCGGATGGGCTTCGGCAAACGCGCGGAAACGCTGCTCGCTGGTCTTCAGCGCCTCCTCCATCGCCTTGCGGGCGGTAATGTCGACGTCGAAGCCCCCAATGTGGGTGATCCGGCCCTCGGCGTCGCGCACCGGAAAGCGGATCACCAGGTCCCAGGCGTAGCTGTCCGGGTTCGGCAGGTGCTCCTCGCACACAAGGACCCGGCCGGTGGACAGCACCTCCTGATCGCGTTCGGCGATGAAGGTCGCATCGTGGCCGATCGGGCTCTCGATGACGGTGCGGCCGAGCATGCTCTCGACGTCGGTGGCGAGAACCTTGCCCATTTCGGGATTGAGCAGGACGTAGCGGCCCTCGAGGTCCTTCAGATACATGCCGACCGGCGCGTTCTCCATGAACGCCGCCAGACGCGCCTCGCTCTCCTGCAGGGCCTGCTGCATCGCCTTGAGCTGGGTCACGTCGGTGATCGCGGTCAGCACCGCCGGCCGGCCGCCGAAGGTGACGTCACGCGCCGACACCAGGCACCACATGACGGTGCCGCCGCGTCCCCTCATCTCCACATCGAACCCGTCGACCGTGCCCTCCTTGGCCAGCTTGGCAAGCAGCCGCGCCCGATCGTCCGCGCGCGGGTAGACCGCCCGGATCGCCTCGGAGGCCAACCCGACCCGCAGCCCGAAGGTCTCGAACGCCCGCGCATTGGCGAACACGATCTCCGACGGGTCGGTGCGCGAGATGAGCACGCTGAGCGGCACGCCTTCGGCAATCGCGCGGAAGCGCTCTTCGCGCTCCTCGAGCTCGACCTGAGCGGTCTTGCGTTCGGTGATGTCGGTGATCGTGACCAGCATCGCCAGCTGGCCCCCGATCAGGATCGCGCGCGCCGACAGGATCGCCCACATCGTGGTGCCGTCGGCGCGCCGCATCTGGACCTCGAACCCGTCGACGCGGCCGTCCTGAACCAGCCGCTCGATCAGGCGCTTGCGATCGCCGAGATCGACATAGGCGGCGCGAATGGCATTGCGCTGCGGCCCGATGCGCAGGCCGAACACCTCTGTGGCGAGCTCGTTGGCGAACAGGACCTCCGGCTGACTGATCCGCGCGATCACGATCGGCAGAGGGATGCCGTTGGCGACGGTCTCCAGCAGCTGCTCGCGCTCCTCGAGCTGGTCCTGCGCCGCCTTGCGCGCTGTGATATCGCTGGTCAGCAGCACCCGGCCGCCGCCGGCAATGGCGCTTTCGCGCACCCGCACCCAGCGCCCGTCCGCGATCCGGAATTCCCGGTCCTCGGTCGGCGAGCGATGGTCTTTGACCCGCCGCTCGACGAAATCGGCGCCCATGTCGGGATGGTACATGCCGCCAGACGCGCTCGCCTGCCGGACCATGTCCTCGAACCGCTCGCCGAGCTTGAGCGCGGCGCGCAGGGCCGGCGGGGCGTGGTCCGGGTAGCGGCTGTTAAAATAGACCAGACGGTCATCGGCATCGTAGATCGCGAGTCCGTCCATCAGGGCCTCGGCGGCCGCGACGAAGCGGTCCTGGCTGGCCTTGGCTTCCCGCTCGGCGGCATTGGCCGTGTCGCTCGCCGCGCGCAGCTCAGCCGTGCGCTCGGCGACCCGCCGCTCAAGCAGCTCGTTGGCACGCTGCAGCGCTTCCGCCGCGGCCTCGCGCTCGGTCACGTCCTGCAGCGTGCCGACGAGGCGAGGCTGCCCGGTCGATGCATCCGCCACATGGTCTGCTGTCTCGTTGACGACGCGCATCGCGCCATCGGCGCCGTGCAGACGGTACTGCACGGTGTAGCAGCTGCCCGGCGCGGCGGCACCGGCACGCGCCTCCAGGTAAAGCGCGCGATCAGCGGGATCGATCCGCTCGAGCCACGCCGCTCCCAGGCCGAGAGACTCCGCGCATTCCGCCACCGGAAGGCCGTGGATGCGCGCCACCTCGTCGGCGCACCACAAGCAGTGACCGCTCCTCAGGTCGATGATGAAGCCGCCGAGCCGGGCTAGGCGCGCCATCTGGCGGCCCAGCGCGGTCTGCTCGGCTGACAGCGGAAAGTCCCGCACGACCGCCCTCCCGGCGCCTTGATCCCAGGACGCCGCGCGGCGGCCAACCTAGCGCCACCGCAGCCAGGGGTCGAGAGCGCCGCGCTCGCGCGAGCAGGGCCGCTCGGACCAGGCATTTCCGCTCTATCCTGGTCTCGATCCGGCTCGGAAAACATAAAGGGGCGGCTGGCCGAACCAGCCGCCCAAATGGCGAGAATCGGAGAAGCGGTCACGAGGTCATCGAAAAGGCCGGGAGGGCCATGGCCAGTTCCAATGACACAGGCGAAGCATGCACGCGTCGTGTTTCTGCACCATGTCGCGCAACTGGCAAATTGGTTTCAATTGTTAACGGCCGGCGTGGCTGCGCGTCAGCACTGGCGGTGGGCCGGCGCGCGGCCCCTTACCGGAGCGCTAAAAACGTTGCACCGCATCAAGGCTTGCGTGTTGCCGACCTCAGCCGCTATTCGGCGGGCAGCAGTGCGGAGCCAGGACATGAGCCATCGGGTCGGCGCGGACATCGGCGGCACCTTCACCGATCTCGTGGTGGTCGACGAGGCCGGTGCGCTGGTTCACCTCGCGAAGGTGCTGACCACGCCCGAGCGCCCGGACGAGGCGGTCGAACACGGCGTCCGCGCCGTCCTGCGCGACGCCGATCTGGCCGCTTCGGCGGTCGCCCATGTGGTGCACGGCACGACCTTGTTCACCAACGCGCTGATCGAGCGCAAGGGCGCCCGGACCGCCCTGATCACCACGCGCGGCTTTCGCGACGCTATCGAGATCGGGCGCGAGCACCGCTACGACATGTACGATCTGCTCATGGAGCGGCCGACCCCGCTGGCGCCGCGCCATCTGCGCTTCGAGCTGAACGAGCGGCTCCTCTCCGACGGCCGCGTGCTGACGCCCCTCGACCCTGACGAGGTGCTGCGCTTGATCGAGGTGCTGCGCGCCGAGCGCGTCGACGCCGTGGCGGTGTGCCTGCTGCACAGCTATCGCAATCCGGCGCACGAGCAGGCGGTCAGCGAGCTGCTGCGCGCGCACGCGCCTGAGATCGGCTGCGCGCTGTCCTGCGAGGTCGTCGCGGAGATCCGGGAGTACGACCGCACCTCGACCGCGCTGACCAACGTCTACGTGCAGGGCCTCGCCGGACGTTATCTGCGCGGCCTCGAGGAGCGCCTGCGCGGGGTCGGCATCGACGGCGCTCTGTTCGTCATGCAGTCGAACGGCGGCGTGTGCGACGTCGCGACCGCGTGCCGGTTTCCGGTGCGCCTGATCGAGTCCGGCCCCGCGGCGGGCGCGCTGGCCGCGGCCCACTACGGGCGCCTGATCCGCTGTCCCGACCTGCTCTCGTTCGACATGGGCGGCACCACCGCCAAGGCCTGCCTGATCGAGCACGGCGAGCCGCTGATCGCGCCGCAGTTCGAGGTCGATCGCAAATACCGCTTCAAGAAGGGCAGCGGTCTGCCGGTCAAGGTGCCGGTGATCGAGATGATCGAGATCGGCGCGGGCGGCGGCAGCATCGCCCGGATCGATGGGCTTGGGCGCCTCACGGTGGGGCCGGACAGCGCCGGCGCCGAGCCCGGGCCGGCCTGCTACGGCCAGGGCGGCGCCGAGCCGACCGTAACCGACGCCGACCTGACCCTCGGCTATCTGGATCCCGAGTTCTTTCTCGGCGGCAAGATGCGCCTCGACGGCGCCGCCGCGGCACGTGCGATCGAGACGCGCATCGGCCGGCCGCTCGGGCTCGATCTGGTGCGCGCCGCGTGGGGCATCCACCAGCTGGTCAACGAGAACATGGCGTCGGCGGCGCGCATCCACGCGGTCGAGCGGGGTAAGGACATCGAGCGATTCCCGCTGTTCGCGTTCGGCGGCGCCGGGCCGGTGCACGCGTATCGCATCGCCAGGATCCTGCGCTCTCCGCGCGTGGTCTATCCGCTCGCCGCCGGCGTGATGTCGGCGATCGGGTTCCTCTGCGCGCCGCTCGCGTTCGATTTCGTGCGCAGCCTGCCGGGCAGGCTCGAGGCGATGGACTGGGCCGCGGTCAACGCCGTGCTCGCCGAGATGGAGGATGCGGGCAGGCGGGTGCTCCGCCGCACCGTGGCGGAGGATCAGATCACGTTTCGCCGCTTCGGCGATCTCTGCTATCGGCGCCAGGGATACGAGATCCGGGTGCCGCTGCCCGGCGGCGTGCTCGGGCCGCACAGTCAGAGCGCGATCCGCGGCTCGTTCGAGCAGGCGTACGGCGCAATCTACGGGCACGTTTTGCCCGAGCTCGAGATCGACGTGGTCAGCTGGCGCGTCGTCGCGGAGGGGCCGCGTCCGGCGCTGCGCGCGCCCACGGTCGAGACGTCGAACGCGGCGGGCGAGAGCGCGCTCAAGGGCCATCGCGCCACCTACATGCCCGAGCTCGAAGGCTTCGCCGACGTCCCGGTGTACGACCGCTACCGGCTGGCGCCGGGCGATGCGTTTGACGCGCCGGCGATCGTCGAGGAGCGGGAATCCACGGTGGTGCTCGGGCCGGATGCCCGCGCCCACATCGACGATGCCTTGAACCTGATCGCCGATCTCACCTGAGCGGACGGAGCGACGCCATGGACCAGCTCGTGCTCGAGGTGCTGTGGAACCGCCTGATCAGCGTGGTCAACGAGCAGGCGGCGGCGCTGATGCGCACCTCGTTCACTTCGATCGTGCGCGAGGCGGGCGATCTGTCGGCCGGGGTGTTCGACCGGCGCGGGCGGATGATCGCGCAGGCGGTCACCGGCACGCCCGGGCACATCAATCCGATGGCCACCTGCATGCATCATTTCCTGGCCAAGTACCCGGTCGAGAGCCTGCGCCCGGGCGACGTCCTGGTCACCAACGATCCCTGGAAGACCGCCTCGCAGCTCAACGACATCACGATCGTGACGCCGATCTTCAAAGGCGACCGGCTGGTCGCGCTGTTCGGCAACTGCTGCCATGCCCTCGACATTGGCGGCCGGGGTCTTGCCGCCGACTCGCGCGAGGTGTTCGAGGAAGGCCTGTTCATCCCGGTGCTCAAGCTCTACGACGCCGGCGCGCCGGTCGAGCCGGTGTTCGAGTTCCTGCGCGCGAACGTGCGCACGCCCGAGGAAGTGCTCGGCGACGTGCACTCGCAGGTGGTCGGCAACCAGGTCGGCGGCCGCCAGCTGCTGTCCTTCCTCGACGAGTTCGGTCTCGACGACATCGAAGCGCTCTCGGACGTCGTCGTCGAGCGCACCGAGCGCGCGATGCGCGAGCGGATCGCGGCGCTGCGCGACGGCGACTATCGCTACGGCTGCGAGATCGACGGCTTCGACGCGCCGGTGCACATCGAGGCGACCGTGCGCGTGCGCGGTGACGCGCTGGTCGTGGACTATGCCGGCTCCTCGCCGACCGTCGGCCATGGCATCAACGTCGCGTTCAACTACACGGCCGGCTACACGACCTACGGCGTGAAGTGCCTGATCTCGCCGGACGTGCCGAACAACGAGGGCAGCTTTCGTCCGGTCACCGTGACCGCACCCGAAGGCTGCATCCTCAACGCGCCGTACCCGTGCGCGATCGGTGGCCGCCATCTGGTCGGGCATTTCCTGCCGAGCGCGGTGTCCGCCGCCCTTGCCGACGCTCTGCCCGAGCGGGTGATCGCTCCAGGCGCGGACGCGCTCTGGGACACCCAGATCTTCGGCGAAGATCCCAAGACCGGCAAGCGCTTCACCTATGTGTGGTTCTCGACCGGCGGCACCGGGGCGCTCCCGACCAAGGACGGCCTGTCGGCGACCGCGTTCCCGAGCGGCATCGCGGGGGTGCCGGCGGAGGTGATCGAGGCGCTGTCACCGGTAGTAGTCAAGCGGCGCGAGCTGCGTTGCGACTCGGGCGGGCCCGGCGAGTTCCGCGGCGGCCTCGGCCAGATCCTGGAGCTCGCCGTCCAGGGCGACCGCCCGTTCCTGTTCTCGGGCCTCTATGAGCGGATCGACCATCCGGCGCCCGGACTGCACGGCGGCCGGCCGGGCGGTGCCGGAACGCTCGCGACCAACCAGCCGGAGATCCTGCTGCGTGCCAAGGCCCGGGTGCCGCTCCCCGCCGGCACCGAGATCACGCTCGGGCTACCCGGGGGAGGTGGCTACGGCCCACCTTGGCGGCGCGACCCGGCCCGCGTGCTCGCGGACGTTCGGGACGGCTACGTGTCGCTCGAGCGCGCCCGCACCGACTATGGCGTCGCGATCGATCCCGAACGCATGGTCGTGCTCGAGGACGAGACCGCCAAATTGCGCGCCCGCCTGAGCGCCGACGCGCCTCGTGTGATGTAGCCCTGCCCTGGTGCCCGAGTTGCCTTGCCGGGTTTCCTGCGATCGTAGGGCGCGCAATCTCAGCTCATCATGACCACGCCTACAGCCAGCAGTGCGACGACCGCCGCCACCGTTGAGATGATCAGCACGTAGCGCACGATGTGAGGCGTTTCCCCCTGGCGTGCTTCCGTCGTCCCGATCTTTTTGGCCATGATGTCCTCCGACAGTCGGAGTTTCGGGCCCGCCCGAGCCCGGGCACCCGCCCTTTCGTGAACGCCGCGCGCCCGGCTTCGTTCCGCCATTGCGAACAGCGCCGCGCAGCCGGAGAAAAGAGGTGAGGCGTCTCTGATTTCCGGAGCGCTGCATGCCGGCGCTGCACCATGCCAGCGTTCTACCGGGTCAATGGCAAGCCCGTCCGATGCCGCAACTCAAGGGACGATCTGGAACTCATCATTTGCGACAATGCGGACGCGCAAACGCACGTGCTGAGGCGCTCCCGTCGGTCGAGCCCGCCCGAGTGGCCTTAGCCCACGTCAGGGGCGGCGAGCTCCGTGTCCTGATACAGATCGCCTAACGCGAGTCGGATGCCGGGCGGGTCGAGCACGATCTCGCCATTCCGCAAGATCCGGGGCTCCAGCCCGCCGCTCGGCCCGCGGCCGTGATATACGACGCGGCGGCGGTCCTGCTCGATCACGAGATAATGCCGGATCGACGCGATGCCGCCGTAGAACTCGACCTTGTCGTTGACGTCGGCGAGCCGGGTCGACGGCGAGGCGACCTCGGCCACGATCACAGGTTCAGGGACCAGCCGCGCGGTTTCGTCGATGGTCGGCGCGCAGGTCACCACCACGTCCGGGATCCGGCATTCGTCGCCCTCCTGGCCGACGGCCACGCCCGGACCGGCGTCGAAAACTTCGCATGGCAAACCGGCGGCCCCGACGGCGTGCCTCAGGGCTTCGCTGGCATTCCGCTGTATCCGAGCGTGGCGGATATTGGTCGGGGCCATGAGCCGGACCGGCATTCCCGCGACCAGCTCGTAGTGGGCCTCGTCCGCTTGCTCCTCGGTCCAGTCGAGAAATTCTTCGACCGTCATGGGGGATTGGGTGCGTGCCGTCGCCGTGATCATCGATCGATGCTCCAGCGGCAGCTTAGCTTACGCGCTCCGCGCTCGAAGCCCCGCCGCGACCATGAACTCCGCCGCAGCATAGCTCCGTCGCAGACATGGAGCCTATAACGTGGCAGCAATGGCTTGTGGTGTCGGAGCGGAATGCGCTCGCGTGGGTCAACCGCTTACTGCCTGAATCTGCGCTTCCGCGACCCTGAGGTCACGTTCCAGGCGGGCACGGGCAACGTCGTCGGGCGCCTCTCGGAGATCCTCCTGAGCATCGGACAGGCGTTGGCGCGCCTCTTCGACGTCGATCTCCTCGACCGGCATGGCCTCCTCTGCGAGCACCGTGCAGCCACGCTCGTTGACCTCGGCGAAGCCGCCGCCGACGAAGATGCGCCCGCTCACCTGGCCACCGTCATAGATCTCGATCACGCCCGGCCGCAGCGTCGACATGAACGGGCTGTGCAGGGGGAGGACGCCGAAATCACCCTCGGCGCCGGGCACCACCACCATGTCGACCTCGGCGGCGACCAGCAGCCGCTCGGGCGCGACCAGCTGGAACGTGAGCTTGTCCGGGACGCCGTCGGCCACCGAGCGGGACCTTATTCCTCGGCGGCCATGCGCTTGGCCTTCTCGACCACCTCCTGAATCCCCCCGACCATGTAGAACGCGCCCTCGGGCAGGTCGTCGTACTCGCCGGCGACGATCGCCTTGAACCCGGCGATCGTGTCCTTGAGCGGCACGAGCACGCCCGGCGTGCCGGTGAACACCTCGGCGACGTGGAACGGCTGCGACAGGAAGCGCTGGAGCTTGCGCGCGCGGGAGACCACGAGCTTGTCCTCCTCCGACAGCTCGTCCATGCCGAGAATCGCGATGATGTCCTGGAGCGACTTGTAGCGCTGCAGAGTCGACTGGACGTCGCGCGCGACCTGATAGTGCTCTTCGCCGACCACGGCGGGATCGAGAATGCGCGAGGTGGAATCCAAGGGGTCGACCGCGGGATAGATGCCAAGCTCGGCGATCGACCGGGACAGCACCGTGGTCGCATCGAGGTGCGAGAACGCGGTCGCGGGCGCCGGGTCGGTCAGGTCGTCGGCCGGCACGTAGATCGCCTGCACCGACGTGATCGAGCCTTTCTTGGTCGACGTGATGCGCTCCTGCAAGGCACCCATCTCGGTGCCGAGCGTCGGCTGGTAGCCGACGGCTGAGGGGATGCGCCCGAGCAGGGCCGAGACCTCGGAGCCCGCCTGGGTGAACCGGAAGATGTTGTCGATGAACAGCAGCACGTCCTGGCCTTCGGCGTCGCGGAAGTGCTCGGCTACGGTCAAGCCCGACAAGCCGACCCGGGCGCGCGCGCCGGGCGGCTCGTTCATCTGGCCGTAGACCAGCGCCACCTTGGACTTCTCGAGGTCCTCGAGGTTGATCACGCCCGATTCGATCATCTCGTGATAGAGATCGTTGCCCTCGCGCGTCCGCTCGCCCACCCCGGCGAACACCGACACGCCGCCGTGCGCCTTGGCGATGTTGTTGATCAGCTCCATGATGATCACGGTCTTGCCGACCCCGGCGCCGCCGAACAGGCCGATCTTGCCGCCCTTGGAATAGGGGGTGAGCAGATCGATCACCTTGATCCCGGTGGTCAGGATCTCGGTCTCGGTCGACTGATCGACCAGCTCCGGCGCCGGCTGATGGATCGGGACGTGGATCTTGGCCTGGACCGGGCCCTTCTCGTCGACCGGCTCGCCGATGACGTTGAGGATGCGCCCGAGCGTCTCACGCCCGACCGGCATCGCGATCGGCTCGCCGGTGTCGACCACCTCCTGGCCGCGGGTCAGGCCATCGGTCCCGTCCATCGCGATGGTGCGCACCGTCGACTCGCCGAGATGCTGGGCGACCTCGAGCACCAGCCGGTTACCGTGGTTGTCGGTCTGCAGCGCGTTCAGGATCGCGGGCAGGTGGCCGTCGAACTGGACATCGACCACCGCCCCCATGACCTGGGTGACGCGACCGGTCTGGACGTTCTCTTGGGCTGGGGCATTCATCGGGATTTCCTCGATTTAGAGATCCGTGCGCCGCTCACGAGAGCGCCTGCGCGCCGGATACGATCTCGATCAGCTCCTTGGTGATCTGCGCCTGGCGGGTGCGATTGTAGAACAGGGTCAGCCGATCGATCATCTCGCCGGCGTTGCGCGTCGCGTTGTCCATCGCGGACATGCGCGCGCCCTGCTCGCTCGCGGCATTTTCCACCAGCGCCCGATAGATCTGCACGGCGAGATTGCGCGGCAGCAGCTCGGTCAGGATGGTCTGCTCGTCGGGCTCGAACTCATAGACCGCCCTGGCCTCGGCGTTCTCCTGTTCGATCTCGGCCGGCTCCACCGGAATCAGCTGGCGGAAGGTGAGGATCTGGCTGATCGCCGATCTGAAGCGGTTGAACACGATCGTGCAGACGTCGAACTCGCCGGCCTCGTACATCCGCTCGAGCCGCTCGCCGACGGCGACCGCCTCGGCGAACTCGAGTCGCCGGCGGCCGATACCCTCGATCGTGTCGACGATCAGGGGGCCGAACTCGCGCCGCAGCATGTCGCGGCCCTTGCGGCCGATGCACAGTACCTTAACCTGCTTGCCGGCGCCGCGCAGCTCGCGGATGCGGTTTCTGGCGCCCCGCGCGATCGAGCTGTTGAAGCCGCCGCACAGACCGCGATCGGCGGTGGCGACCACCAGCAGATGAACCTCGTCCTTGCCCGTTCCGGCGAGCAGCGGCGGGGCGCCTTCGATGTCGGCGACGCTGGCGCTGAGGTTTGCGAGCATGTCCGACATGCGCTCCGCGAACGGGCGCGACGCCTCGGCCTGCTCTTGTGCGCGCCGCAGCTTGGAGGCTGCAACCAGCTTCATGGCGCTGGTGATCTTCTGCGTCTGCTTGACGCTGCCGATCCGGCTGCGCAGGTCCTTCAGGCTGGGCATCGACCGCTCAGGCGAACGCCTGGGTGTATTTGTCGAGGAGCTCCTTCAGCTTGCCTTCGATCTCCGCGCTGAGCGTGCCCTCCCGGCGAACCGACTGCAGAATCTCCTGGCCGTTGGCCTCGACCTCGCTGACCAACCCCCGCTCGTAGGCGCTCACCCGATTGACCGGAATGCGGTCGAGGTAGCCATGCACTCCGGCGTAGATCACGCACACCTGCAGCTCGACCGGCATCGGCTGGTACTGCCCCTGCTTGAGCAGCTCGGTCAACCGGGCGCCGCGGTTGAGCAGGCGCTGCGTCGCGGCGTCGAGGTCGGAGGCGAATTGGGAGAAGGCCGCCATCTCGCGGTACTGCGCGAGCTCCAGCTTGATCCGTCCCGCGACCTGCCGCATCGCCCTGATCTGCGCCGCCGAGCCGACCCGCGACACCGACAGGCCAACGTTCACCGCCGGCCGGATGCCCTGGTAGAACAGATCGGTCTCGAGGAAGATCTGCCCGTCGGTGATCGAGATCACGTTGGTCGGAATGTACGCGGAAACGTCATTGGCCTGGGTTTCGACGATCGGCAGCGCGGTGAGCGACCCGGCGCCGTTATCCTCGTTCATCTTGGCGGCGCGCTCGAGCAGGCGCGAGTGCAGATAGAACACGTCGCCCGGGAACGCCTCGCGCCCGGGCGGCCGGCGCAGCAGGAGCGACATCTGACGATAGGCGGTCGCCTGCTTGGACAAATCGTCATAGACGATCAGCCCGTGCATGCCGTTGTCGCGGAAATACTCGCCCATGGTGCAGCCGGCGTACGGCGCCAGGTATTGCAAGGGGGCCGGGTCCGAGGCGGTCGCCGCCACCACAATGCAGTACTTCATGGCGTCGTAGTCCTCGAGCACCTTCACCACCTTGGCGACCGAGGAGCGCTTCTGCCCGACCACGACGTAGATGCAGTACAGCTTCTTCGCTTCGTCGTCGCCGACATTGATCGCGCGCTGATTGATGAACGTGTCGATCGCGATCGCGGTCTTGCCGGTCTGGCGATCGCCGATGATCAGCTCACGCTGGCCGCGACCGATCGGAATCAGGGCGTCGATCGCCTTGAGCCCGGTCTGCACCGGCTCGTGCACCGAGCGGCGCGGAATGATGCCCGGTGCCTTGACCTCGACCAGCCGTCGCTCGGTCGCATCGATCCTGCCTTTGCCGTCGAGCGGATTGCCGAGCGGGTCGACCACGCGGCCGAGCAGGCCCTTGCCGACCGGCACATCGACGATGGCTCTGGTGCGCTTGACGATCTCACCCTCGTGGATGTTGCGGTCGTCGCCGAAGAGCACCACGCCGACATTGTCGTCCTCGAGGTTCAGCGTCATGCCGCGGGTGCCGTCCTCAAACTCGACCATCTCGCCGGCCTGGACTTGGTCCAGACCGTAGACGCGGGCGATGCCGTCGCCCACGGACAGCACCCGCCCGACCTCGGAGACCTCGGCCTCCGCGCCGAAGTTGGCGATCTGCTCCTTCAGGATGGTGGAGATCTCGGCGGCGCGGATGTCCATCAGGCAGCCCCTTTCATCGTTCGCTCCAGCTGCTGCAGCTTGGTCCGGATCGACGCGTCGATCATGCGCGAGCCGACCCGCACGACCAGCCCGCCGAGCAGGCGCGAATCCACCGTGGTCGACAGCTTGACCGTCTGCCCCACGGCGCCGGCCAGCTGCTGCTGCACGCTTTCCAACTGCTCGGGCGACAGGGCCAGAGCGGAAACCACCTCGGCGCCGACCTCGCCGCGTTGCTTGGCGAGCAGGCCATCGTACGCCGCGATCACCTCCGGCAACGCGAACAGACGGCGCTTGTGCGCGAGCAGGGCCAGGAACTGCCGCGTCAGCGGCGCAAAGTCCGCGCGCTGCCCGAGCGTGGTCAGCGCCCGCGCCTGTTGCTCGCGCGACAGCACCGGGCTGCGGATCAGCCGCGCCAGATCGGCGCTCTCGGCGAGCATCTCGCGCAGACGGTGCAGATCACCGGCCACTCGATCCAGCTCGCTCTGTTCCTGGGCAAGCTCGAACAGGGCCACGGCATAGCGACCCGCCAAGCCCGACGCGTGCGCAGACGATACAGGCAAAACGCTGTTCCCCGGCTGCCCACCGATTGATTGTCGGTCGAAACGGTTGTGCAGCCCCACCCTTCAAAAGCAGCGCCGGTCGCATAACATAGCCCTCCCAGGCGTGCAAGCGGGCGCGGGCAGGCGGGGTTTGGCAGCTTACTCGGCCGACGCCGCACCATGGGGGCGGTAGTGCCGCGCCTCACTCCGCTGCGCTGTCGACGCCGTGCCGCCTCCGCGCTGAGGGCGGCCATCGACGGCACCGACGCGATCAGAGAAACCCGTAGGGATCGACGTCGATCTGCAGGCGCAGGCTGCCCGGCAGGCGATGGCCTCTCAGCCAGGGGCGCAGCGCCTCCGGCAGATCGATCTCCGGAGCGGCGATCACCAGCAGGCGCTGGCGATGGCGGCCGCGCATCAGGGCGATCGGCGCCGGCGCGGGGCCGAGCACGCGCAACCCCGGCAGATCGGGCGCGTCGCGCGCCAAGGCCGCGGCGAACGCCCTGGTCTCGCCCGGCTCGCGGCCAGCCACGATCAGGGCGGCGAGACGGCCGAACGGCGGCAGGCCGGCGGCGCGCCGCTCGGCCAGCTCCTCGGCGTAGAACCGCGCCTTGTCGCCCGCGGCGAGCGCCTGCATCACCGGATGCTCGGGCAGGTGGGTCTGGATCAGGACCCGACCCGGCCGCGCCGCCCGTCCGGCCCGCCCGGCCACCTGATAGAGCAGCTGGAACTGGCGCTCGGCGGCGCGCAGATCGCCGCCCGAAAGCCCCAGATCGCCATCGACCACGCCCACCAGGGTGAGATCGGGAAAGTGGTGGCCCTTGGCGATGATCTGGGTGCCGATCAGCACGTCCACTCGATGATCGCGCATCGCGGCGAGCAGCGCCGCCGCTTCACCCGGGCTCGCCGGGTTGTCGCTGGTCATGATCGCGACCCGGGCGGCCGGAACGAGTCCCGCGACCTCCTCGGACAAGCGCTCCACCCCGGGCCCGCATGGGACCAGCGCGTCGACCGTGCCGCACGCCGGGCAATGGTCAGGCTCGCTGCGCCCATAGCCGCAGTGATGGCATAGCAGCCGGCGGCGCAGGCGGTGGCTGACCAGCCACGCGGTGCAGTTGGGGCAGCGCAGGCGGTGGCCGCAGGCGCGGCACAAGGTCAGCGGCGCGAAGCCGCGGCGATTGAGGAACAGCAGCGCCTGCTCGCCGGCAGCGAGCGTTTCGCTGAGCGCGCTTCGCAGGGCCGGCGCGAGCCAGGCGCCACGCGGCGGGCGGTCCCGCCTGAGATCGATCAGGCGAACCACGGGCATCGCGGCGCCGCCGTGGCGCGCCGGCAGGACCAGATGGCGAAAGCCATTGTGCGCGGCCGTCTCGGGGCATGGCCGCACCTGCCAGGCCGTCTCGAGGGCCGGCGTCGCGGATGCCAGAATCACCGGGCAGTCCTCGAAGCGGCCGCGCGCGATCGCCATGTCCCGCGCCTGATAGGCGACCCCGTCCTCCTGCTTGAAGCTGCCGTCATGCTCCTCGTCGACCACGATCACGCCCAGCGCCGACAGGGGCAGGAACAGCGCCGAGCGGGCGCCGATCACGATCGGCTCGTTCCCCTCCGCGATGCGCCGCCACAGCCGCCGGCGCGCGCCGCTGCCGATCTCCGAATGCCAGACTGCAGGCGGTCGGCCGAACCGGCGGCTGAAGCGCTCGAGCAGCTGCGTCGTCAGCGCGATCTCCGGCAGCAGCACCAGTCCCCGCCCACCGCGCTCGAGCGCGGCCGCCACCGCTTCGAGGTAAACCTCGGTCTTGCCAGCGCCGGGCAGACCTTCGAGCAAGGTGACGGAGTGGCCGCGCCCGATTCCGGCGCACAGCCGCTCCGCCGCGGTCTTCTGATCGGGAGACAGCGGGTGGACGGTCCGGGCGAGATGCGGGGGCGGCTCGGCCGGCTCGGGCATCGCCGCGGTCGCGAGCAGGCCGGCCTTGACCATCGCCTGCACCACGCCGGCGCTGACCCCGGCGGCGCGCGCCAGCTGTGCGGGCAGCTGCGGCGAGCTCGCGGTGAGTGCATCCAGCACCTTGCGGCGCGCCGCGGACAACCGGGCCTCGCCTCCTTGGCCAGCCGGCACGAGGCCGAGTCTCGGCGGCGGCGGCTCCAGAGCCGCGGGCACGCTCAGCGCGAGCTTCAACGCGCTGCCGAGCGGATGCAGCGTGACCCGGGCGAGGTGATCGATCAGCTGGCGCAGCGGACGCGGCATCGGCGGCGCCTCCAGCTTGCGCCTTACCGGCTTCAGGCGTTCCCTCGCGACGCGGCGGTCCGGTGACGCATCCCACACCACCCCGATCACCTGGCGCGGCCCGAACGGCACCTCGACGTAGTCGCCGGCCAGCAGCTCGAGCTCGTCCGCGGCGTAGTCGAAGGGCGCGTCGAGCGGCAGTGGCAATAGAACCGGCACGCTCTGGCTCATGCCCGGGCTCCCGCGCGCTCCGACAGGCCGATCTTGCGCCGGCGCGGACGCTCGGGGCAGTCTGGGGGCGCAGCTATCGGAGAACGCAGTTGCCGGCCTCACTCGCTTGGGCGCACCCGGAGGTGGTCGATCTGGTCGGCGCCTGGCTGGACTGGCTGGCGCATCAAAAGCGTCAGAGCGCGGCGACCGTCAAGGCGTATCGGACCGACCTGTTCGCCTTCCTCCGGTTCTCCGCGGAGCATCTCGGCGAGCCGCCGGATCTGGGCGCGCTGCTCGCGCTGAGCGCGGCGGATTTCCGGGCTTGGCTGGCGGCCCGGCACCGGCGCGGCCTGGCCAGGCGCTCGACCGCGCGGGCGCTGGCCGCGGTGCGCAGCTTCTATCGCTTTCTCGACCGACAGCATGGCCGTCACAATCCGGCGGCGGCATCCCTGCGTACCCCGCGCCTCGAGCAGCGCCTGCCGCGCCCCTTGTCGGCGCCGCACATCGCCGTTCTGCTCGACCATCCGCCCGCGGTGGACGAGCCGCCTTGGGTGAGCAAACGCGACCTCGCGCTGTTTTTGCTGCTGTACGGCGCCGGCCTGCGCATCGGCGAGGCCCTAGGCCTCGACCGGCGCGCGCTCGGCGCGGTGCCAGCAACGCTGGGCGCGCTCACCGTGACCGGCAAGGGCGGCAAGCAGCGCCTCGTGCCGATCCTCCCCGCGATCGCAGAGGCACTCGCCGACTACCTGGATGCCTCTCCCCAGCACCCGGCCGGCGGCGCCCCGCTGTTCATCGGCGTACGCGGCAAGCGGCTGCAATCCGCCGTGGTGCGCCGCCGGATGCAGCAGCTGCGCCGGCTCGCCGGCCTGCCCGAAACCGCCACGCCGCACGCGCTGCGGCACAGCTTCGCCACCCATCTGTTGGCCGGCGGCGCCGACCTGCGGGTCATTCAGGAGCTGCTCGGGCACGCCAGCCTGTCGACCACGCAGGGCTACACCGCAGTCGAAGGCGAGCGTCTGATGAAGCTGTACCATCGGGCACATCCGCGGGCCTGAGCGCGGGCCGCGAGGCGGGGGTGGTTGCTGCGGGCGGACGGCGAACCTATAGCTGACGCGAGCGCGCTTCTTCGCCCCCATTCAGGTCGGACTCGCCGTTGCGCATCCTGATCGTCATTGCGGTTGTCTTGGCTGGGCTGATCGCCGCGGGATTGGTCGCCGTATCGCACTTCGTGGTCTGGGACGACTACCGCGCCGAGCTGGCCGCGCAGGCGGCGGCGATGACCGGCCGGAACGTGGCGATTCAGGGCCGCATCAATCTCAGCCTGCTGCCGCGGCCGACGCTGAGCCTGGCCAAGACCACGCTCGCGAGCCCACGCGGTGGCGACGACGGGGTAAGCCTGGAGGCCGACCGGCTGGATCTCGCGCTGAAGCCGCTGCCTCTGTTGCGCGGCCGGCTCGACGTGGCCGAGGTGCGGCTGGTCCGACCCGTGTGGCGGGTCGCGCCGGCGGCGGATGGCCGCTCGCCATTGATGCAGCTGGCCGGCGCCGCCGCTTGGCTCCCGATCACCCCGGACGGGCCGCGCCGGGTCAGCGTGGTCGACGGCCGCGTGGCGCTGCCGGAGCTTGCGTTCGGCCGCGCGAGCCGGCTCGAGCAGATGAACCTCGAGCTGTCTGCCGCGGAGCCGGGCGGTGCGGTCGTCGGCACGCTCGCGCTCAACGGCCAGCCGCTGCGCGTGGACGCCCGGTACGGCGGCCTGACCCAGGAGCAATCGAGCACGCTTCGCCTCGAGCTGAGCACCGAGGGTCTCGGGAATGCGGGCGCGGCGACGGCGACGTTCGGCGGGGTGGTCTGGTGGCGCGCCGATGCGCCGGGATTGCGCGGCGAGCTGACCGTCGTGGGGGGCGATGCGCGCTCGACCATCGGCGCCCTGCGCACGGCGCTCGGCCAGGGCAGCGCGGCGATGCCGCCCTGGCTGGGGGTGCCGTTTCGGGCGACCGGGCGGGTCGGGCTTGAGAACGATCGCCTGGAGCTGTCCGGGGTCGCGCTCGAACTCGACGGGACGGAGCTGGACGGGCGGCTGGGCGTACTCTTGGCTGCCGTGCCCGAGATCGACCTGGAGGCCCACGCGCGGCAATTCGCGGTTCCGGCGGATCTCTCCGTCGATGCGCTGGGCAGGGGACTTGCGCCGTTCGTTGCTCTGGCCTCGTCGGTCCGCGGCAACGTCGAGCTGGCGGTGGGTACGCTCGACTACTCCGGCGTGCCGTTGCAGCGTGCGCGCGCGTCGATGCATTTGAGCGGCGACGGCAACGCGATCGTCCGCGATGCCCGGGTTACGCTGCCCGGTCAGACGGATGTCGGGTTCGCGGGCGAGCTCCTGGGCGCCGGCGCCGACGTGGAGCTGCGCGGCAAGCTGACCGCCGTGACCGAGAATCTGCGCGGGGCGCTCGCCGCGCTCGAGGTGCGCCCCGCAGGGGTCGCCGACGGCAGCCTGAACGCGCTTACCCTGGCGAGCCAGGTTTCAGTGCGGCGCGACACCTGGCGTTTCGCCGAGATCGAGCTGCGCGTCGACGCGACTCGCGTGACCGGCTCGGTCGCGATCAATCCGGCGCCGCGGCCGCAGGTCGCCGCCAATCTGGTGCTCGATCGGTTCGACGTCGATGCCTATTGGCCGAACCGGGCGCCGCTCGATCTGCTCGGTCACCTCGCCGGCCCGCTACGGGAGGTCGACGCGGCGGTCGAGGCCCAGCTCGCGCGCCTGAGCTGGCACGGCGTTCATCTGCAGGACCTGCGGCTCGCGACCCGCTCGGTGAACGGCCGCCTGCGGATTAGCCAACTGACCGTGGGCGACGTTGCCGAGTCCGCGGCCCAGGTCTCGGGCGAGCTCGATCTCGCAGCCGGCGCGTTCGACCTCACGGCCGAATTGCGGGACGTGCAGGCGGCCCGGCTGCTCCGCCGCCTGGGCTTCGAGCCGTGGCCGCTGCTCGCGCGCCTCAAGCCGGCGACGATCGAAGGGCGGGCGACCGGCTCGCCCGAGACCGCGCACATCGAGATGACGGCGCGCGACGGCGCGGCCACCGTCGACGTCGCGGGCGAGGTCGGCTGGGCGGACCAGCAGGCGCACTATCAGTTGGACGTGAAAGCGGACCATCCCGACTATCGCGCATTGCTCCAGGATTTCGGCGCCGGGTCATCGCATGGCGGGGGGTCGGCCGGGTCGCTGGCGCTCGACGGCAGGATCGAGCGCGAGGCGGGCGGGGCTGCGACTGTTGCGGGTACGGCGCGCCTCGGGGAAACCAGCTTCACCGGCCGGGTCGGGTGGCAGGCGAACCAGGAGCGGCCGCATTTCGCGGCGCGGATCAGCGTCGGGGAGCCGCGCGCCCCGGTGCTCGCTGCACTATTGGATCTGAGCGGGCTGCGCCCGGAATGGCCGGCGGCCGACGCGGCATTTCGGGGACGCTGGTCCGAGCAGCCGCTCGCGCTGCCTCTGCTCGACCGGTTCGACGGCGAGCTGATGCTGTCGAGCAAGGGCGGGCTGGCCGGCGGGGGCCTTGAGCTGACCGCGCGACTGGAGCAGGGCCGGCTCACGGTCGAGCACGTCGCGCTGCCGCTGTGGCAGGGCCGGCTGCAAGGCCGGCTGGCGGTCGAGGTGCGCCGGGCGTTGCCTTATCTGGTCGCCGATCTGAAGCTGGAGGCGTTCGATCCGGCCAAGCTCGCCGACCTGCTCGGCGTGCCGTCGCTGGTCGCGGCTCCGGCCACTCTTCACCTTGCCGCGACCGGCGCTGGCGACAACGTGCGCACGCTCGTGGGCAGCTTGATCGGACAGGTCGCGCTCGTGGCGCAGGACGGCGTGCTCCGCGACGCCATGCCGGAGGGCTTCGCCGAGGCACAGCCGCCGGACGGGGCGGCGGATGCGGCCGAACCGAGGCGGCTGGAGGCGAGCTTTCCGCTCGAGCGGGGCATCCTGGTCGCGCGCCCGATGGAGCTGGACCTCGGCGGCCTCGAGACGCGCCTCGAAGGCACCGTCGATCTCTATCTCTGGGCGGTCGATCTGACCCTGCGCTCTGCTGCGGGCGGGCCGGTGCTGAAGGTGGTCGGGCCGCTGCACCGGCCGCAGGTCCGCCTGCTCGGCGCCGCCGCCCCGCCGGCGCAGGCTTCGCCCGAGCCGCGGGCCAGCCCCTAGGAGTCGCCGGGCTGAACGTCGCGGCCATCCGGGTTGCGCGACCTGTTGCGCATCCCCTGACGTGCCTCCGCGAGGAAGCGTGCACGCTTGGCCGCGCCCGACCTGTGGTGCGCCAATGACATGCTCCCGCGAGGAAGCATGCAGTCCTCGCCACGCCGACGCGGCGCGACGCTACGAACCCGCCGCGGTGTCGGGGTCCGGCGGCGTCGCCGCGCCGGGACCGAGCGGGCGCTGCATGATCACCGTGTCGAGCCAGCGCCCGAATTTCCAGCCGACGTGCTCGAGCGTGCCGACCAGGCGGAACCCCGCCCGGGCATGCAGTTGGATCGAGGCGGCGTGCGCCGAGTCGCCGATGATCGCCACCATCTGGCGCCGGCCCAGCGCCGTCGCCCGCTCGATCACGGCGGCGAGGAGCGCGCGGCCGACCCCCTGCCGGCGCGCCCACCGCGCGACGTACACGGAATCTTCCACCGTGTGCCGATAGCCGGGGCGCGTCCGATACGGCGCCGCATAGGCGAAGCCGGCGGTGCGGCCATCGAGCTCCGCCACGACGTACGGCAGGCCCGCCGACTCGATCGCGGCAAGGCGCGCGGACATCTCGGCCAGGCTCGGCGGCTCGAGCTCGAACGAGGCGGTGCCCTCGCGCACCTCGAGTGCATAGATCGCGCGCACCGCGGCGAGGTCCTTGCGCGCACAGCTACGCACGGCAGGTATTCGGATCATCGGTTCAGCCCCGCTCGTCAGGAGGAGCGCTTGGCACGGATCTTTGCCCCCTGCAAAGCGCATGCCATATGCAGCGCCATGGACCTCGAAGCGCTGCTGTCGATCAAAACCGTCGTCGTCGCGGCTTTCCTGCTGCTGTGCCTGATCTACGAGCGGGTGCGCCCCGCGGTCGACCATCCGCTGCTCGTGCGCTGCCGCGGCGCATCGGCGGCGGCCTGGCGACGGCTCGCGCGCAACACCGGCCTGTTCGGCATCAATATACTGGTTTCGCCGCTGATCGTGGTGCCGATCACGGTCTGGGCCGGGCAGTTCACGACCGGCCTCCGACCGGGATGGCTGTCCGGCTGGACCGGCCTCGCGTTCGACCTGATTCTGCTCGATTTCTGGATCTACTGGTGGCACCGCGCCAATCACGAGATCCCGTTCCTGTGGCGCTTCCATCAGGTGCATCACTTCGATGAGCTGCTGGACAGCACGAGCGCGCTGCGGTTCCATTTCGGCGAGGTGGTGCTCTCGGCGCTGGTGCGGGCGGGCGTGATCATCGCGTTCGACATCCCGGTGAGCTCGGTCCTGCTGTTCGAGGCGCTGGTGCTCATGTCGGCGATCTTCCACCACAGCGACGCCAGACTGCCGCCGCGGCTCGAGCGGGCGCTCGCGCGGCTGATCATCACGCCCTCGATCCACTGGGTCCATCATCACGCGCAGCGCGTCGACACCGATTCAAACTACGGCACCGTCTTCAGCTTCTGGGACCCGCTGTTCCGCTCGACGAGCCACACCCGGCGCTGGCCGACCATGCCGATCGGGGTCGAAGGCCGGCGCGACCGCCCGCTGCTGCGCCTGATCACGACGCCGTTCTGGCGCTGATCACACCGCCCGCCGAGGGGGTCAGCATTCCGGGCGACATCACGAAGAGCCCGAGTCCTTGAAAGGGCTTGATCCCTCGGCTTCGTTTGAATCCGGACATCCTTGGATTCCGGCCCCTGATACCTCAGCTGCGTGCGCCCTCTGGCGTCAGGCCCTACTATAATAAGGAGTAGGATTAAATTCCATCACGCGGTGCGTCGGCCGCGGCGGGCAGTAACCGCCTGGGCGGCGGGGCAGGGCCTGAGCATGTGCGAGATGCCAGGAATTTACCATCTTCCGTTGAGTTCATTTTTGGGTGGTCCATGGAACCCTGGAAATCCCTGTCGCCAAGCGCCCGCGGGAGGGGAGCGGCAGCGCTCGGCGGAGCCGTCAATGTTGACGCAAGGCTCTGGGTTAGCGCCGGGCCCTCGGTTGAGGCAAGGCTCTGGGTTGACGCAAGGCTCTGGATTGACGCCAGGCTCTGGATTGCCAGGCTCCGGGTGGACGCAAGGGTCTGGTCGTCCGCGGTCACGAGATCATGGCTGGTCGCCCATGGCCGGGGCGCCGGCGAGCACCAAACCGAAATTGACGCCGCTCGCTCCTGCCGTCCAACGCCTCCGCGGATCGGCCGCATGCATTGTACACGACGGGTCATGAGCCCCCACTGCCGCGACCGGCCACGGAACCCTAAGCGGCATCGGGTGGTCGGGACGGGATCGGTGGCCGCCGATCGGTTACTCTGGTAGCTTCTTCCGCCGATCCTTGGAGGCCTGCGTCGCAGGGTTCGAAGCGCTGCATGGGCCAGCGGCTGGCCTCGCTGGTCGGGCGTGAGCATGAGGTCGCGTTGCTCGTGGAAGCGCTTCGCCTCGGCGGGAGCGCGGTGACCGAGTGGTGCTGATTGCAGGCGGGGGGCTTTGGCAAGTCGCGGCTGGTACGCGTCCGGCGCGAGACCCGGGGCGCAAACGACGCGCAGGCGAACCGACCGGATCAGCAGGGCCAACAAACAGTGCTGTTTGCCGACGCGTCGGGCTTTACGCCGTTGAGGCTGGATCGAGGCAGGCCTCGATGACTGCCGGCGGGCTCGAGACTCCGCAGCGGCGCTACGACGCGTTCATTTCCTACAGCCATGCCGCGGATGGCGATCTCGCGCGCGCCCTGCAGGAGTCGCTGCAACGCTTCGCCACGCCATGGAGCCCCTTCAGGTGGGCGAATCCGATCCGTTCGCTTCGCGTCTTTCGCGACCAGTCGGCCCTGTCGGCCGACCCGGGACTCTGGCCCGCGATCGAGCGGGCGCTTGCGGCCTCGGACTGGTTCGTACTGCTCGCCTCAATCAACGCCGCGAACTCGCCATGGATCGACAAGGAAGTGTCGTTCTGGTGCGCGCAGAACTCCCGCCAGCGCATCCTCCTGGTCCAGACGGACGGCGAACTGGCCTGGGACGAAGCCGCAGGCGACTTCGACTGGAAGATCTGCACCGCGCTGCCGCGCCGGCTTGCCGGCGTGTTCGCCCAGGAGCCGCTCTGGCTCGATCTCCGCTGGACCGAATCACAAGCGCGCCTCGACCGGCGCGATCCGCGCTTTGGCGACGCCGTTGCCAGCATCGCCGCGCCGATCCGCGGGATTCCCAAGGACGAGCTGATTGGCGAGGACATCCGTCAGCATCATCGCCTGCGGCGGTGGCGCCGGCTCGCCATGGCGACCCTGTCGGTCTTGCTGATCAGCGCTGTCGCCGCGGCCGGCATCGCCTGGCATCAGCGCAATCTGGCGCGCGAGCGGGAGGTCGAGGCGGTCGCCCAGCGCGCCCGCGCCGAGCGGCAGGCCGAGATCGCTCTTGCCCGCCAGCTGGCCGCCCAATCCGTCCAGATCCGCGCGCAGTCGGTCGAGCGGATCGAGCAGAGCCTCCTGCTCGCGGTCGAATCGGCGCGTCGCGACCGCTCGCTCGATGCTGCCCAGGCGCTCGCGCAGGCGCTCGCTCTGACGCCCCGCAGGGCGAACCGGTGGGGCTCGGTCCAACCGGATGCGATGGTCCTGGCGATCGCCTACAGCCCGGATGGCAGTCTGCTCGCCAGCGCCAGCGAGAATGGCTCGGTCGCGCTCTGGCAGGTCGGCGGCGGGCAGGTGTGGCACCAGGCCATTTCGGCCGAGCGGTTGCGGCCATTGGCGTTTCGTCCCGACGGCAAGATGCTGGCCGCCGGCGGCGACGAAGGGAAGGTGGCGCTGCTGCGCGTCGCGGACGGCGAGCCCACCCGGGGATTCGACCTTGGCGGTCGCGTCACCGGGCTCGCCTTTGACCCGACGGGTCAATTCCTGGCGACTGCCAGCGAGGACGGTGCCGCGCGGATCCTGGAGGTCGACAGTGGCAAGGAGCTCGGGCGCCTGTCCTTTGGCGAGGGTAATCTGGCGGCGGTCGAGGAGGTCGCATTCAGTCCGGACGGCGGCCTCGTTGCGGCGATCAACGAGGGCGGACAGGTCTGCTTGTGGGACCTTCGCCGGCGCGGCGAACGCGGCTGCATGTTCACCGAAGGTCAGGGGCTGCATCTCGCCTTCTCCCCAGACGGCACCAGGATCGCCACGGCCAGCGAGAACTTCGCGATCGTGTGGGACATCGCCAGCAGCGAACCCCTTCACCGGTTTGATCATTTCGACCTGCTGAACGACGCCAAGATGGCGCATTTCCTTTGGCTGAGTGACCTCGCTATTTCGCCGGGTGGCCAGTTTCTCGCCACGGCCGGCGGTGACGGGACCGCGCGCCTGTGGGACCTGGCGAGCGGCCAGGAGGCGCTTCGGCTCGACGATGCCGGCCCGGTCGCGGCGCTGGCCTTTGCGCCCGACGGCCGCAGTCTCGCCACCGCCACGGACGTCGGGACGGTTCGGGTGTGGCAAATGCCGACCGGTCGCGAGCTCTTTCGCATCGGCAGGGATGGCGCGGTTCAAGCCTTGTCGTTCAGCCCGGACGGGAAGGAACTCGCAATCGGCGACTGGAGCGGTGAGATCGCTACCTGGTTGATGCGCTCGGCGGTCGAAGGCGCCCGGCTCCACCATCCCGATGATGTCGAGGCACTCGCCTTCAGTCCCGACGGGCGCTTCATCGCGACGGCCGCGGACGACAACATCATTCGCGTGTGGGACACGGGCGATTCGACCGAGCTCGCCGAGGTCAAGCGCTTTGCGCCCAAGCGGCTCGTGTTCGCCGAAGACAGCCGGCACCTGCTGGTGGAGTCGCAGGAAGGCGGTCTTGAGGTCATGTCGGTCGGCAAGGCGCTGAACGCTCGGCAGCTGGTCGACCGGCCCAGTGGCGAGACGACGCTGACCCCGCGTTTTGCAGCTCACGAATCCGGCGGTCGGTTCGACCTGTGGCGCTCGGCCGGGGGCGACCTTGTCGCTCGGCGCCTCGGGCGGAAGCTTCCCGTGGAAGCCTCCGCTCTGGACGACCAGGCGGGCCTGCTCGCCATCGCCTACCAGGGCCAGGACGCGATCGAGCTCTGGAATGCCGCCGAAGCCCGCCAGATCGGCACCGTTCCGATCGGCTCCGAGGCATCGCTGATGGCCTTCAGCCCTCTTGCCGACCGGCTTGCGGTCATGCACGGCGAACCGGCCGAAGGCGCCGGTCGCTCCGACCCGCTCGACTACTGTGTGGAGATCCGAGAGCTCTCAGATGGCAACCGCACCGTCGCCGAAATACCCCTCGGGCGGGTCGAGCCGAGCTCCCTACGCTTCCTGCCTGACGGCAAACGTTTGTTGTTCGCGACCGGCGATTGGCAGTTCCCAAACGATATTCACGTCGTCGATCCATCCCGAGAGAACTCGATTCAGACCCTCGAGGATGTGCGCGAGGTCGATGCGATCCGGGTTGCTCCGGACGGTGATCATGTGGCGATCACCGATGGCAAAACCGTACGGGTCTGGGAGCTAGCCACCGGCCGCGCCGTGTCCCAGCTGCCGACCGGCGCCTTCGTCCACTCGATCGGCTTCTCGCCGGACGGCCAGTATCTCGCGACCGGCGCGCAGGACGACGACCTCACGCTATGGGCGTGGCGCACCGACGACCTGATCGATCGGGCTTGCCGGCATCTTACCCGCAACCTGAGCCGCAAGGAGTGGCAGGACTTCCTGCGAGACATTCCCTACCGCCCGACCTGCCCGAACCTGCCGGCCGAACCGGACGCAAAGCAGGCCCGGATGTGAGGTCCGCAGTTCACATCACCGCCTTCGCTGATGTCCTGCGCCGATCATCCGACCGTGCGGAAATCGTGGTCTGGAACACCGCTGCTGAGGGGTCCACGCGCACCCTGAGGCTTCAGCCCGGGACCAGAGCGAGTACGCGGAGCGGACTGCCGGAGCCGCGTTCGATCTTGAGCGGGGCGGTGATCAGCACCGCGCCCACGGGCGGCAGCTGGTCGAGGTTGCACAACGAGGCGAGGCCGAACTTGCCCGCGCCGTGCATCAGATGGTGCGCCGGGAAGGCGGGCTCGAAGGCGAACGCCTGGCCCGCATCGGTGCCGACCGCCTCGACCCCGAAGCCGATCACGTCGCGCTCGATCAGGAGCCGTACCGCAGCCGCACTCGGCCCGGGCACGTGCGGGCCGTTATCCTTGATGTTGAGAAAGGCGGCGGGGTCGGTGCGCTTCGACCAGTCGGTGCGCATCAGGGCCCAGGCGCCGGCCCGGATGCGCCCGTGCCGCCTCTCCCACGCTTCGATGTGCGTCGGCTCGAGCACGAAGCGCTCGTCGGCGGCGGCCTGCTGCGAGGCGTCGATCACGCAGGCGGGCGCGACCAGGCGCTGGGCCGGGATCGTATCGGTGTAGCCGTCGGCGTAGTCCTTGCCCGTAATCCAGTGCGCCGGCGCATCGAAATGGGTGCCGGTGTGCTCGCCGCACGAAATGTTGTTCCAGTACCAGGCGGGGCCGCGCTGGTCGAAATGCGAGATCTCCTCGATGCCAAACCGGCCCGAAGGCGCGAACTGCGGCGGCAACTGGATGATCGGCGTCGACGGCCGCAACGTCTGGGCGAGATCGACGACGCGGATGCTGCCGTCGGCGATCGCGGCGGCCAGGCCCGCGAGCAGGTCCTTGGACATGGTCATGCCTCCCCGGTGGCGTCGGGCGCAGGGAGTCACGGGGGCGGACGCATGTCAAGCCGAGCATGTGGCCGGATCGACCCGCCAGCGCGGCGCGCCCGCACGTCCGGACGAAGCTCGGGAACGGGGGCTCGCGTGCGCGGTCCGGCGTTCCGACCGGTGATGAGGCCGCCGCGACCGGCCAGTTTTGCGCCTGACCACGACGTCTTTCTGGCGCTGATCGCCTCGCCTGATGGGGGGCCGCGACCGGTCCTTCCGCGCCTACGAAAGGTCAACCAATCGAAAGAGTGCGATCGCTTGGTTGGTTCGGTTCGCTACTGCGGCGACACCAGCAGGTCGCCCCATGGCCTCCGTCACCGAGGTATGACGCGGCAAGAGGAATTGCTCCAACCGTCTATGCGTCGGCCCGTTCGCTGAAGTACACTGATTGCGTTCGGCTTACCGGATGGATATGTCGATGGCCCCCAGCCTCGTGGGATTCGAACATTGAGCCGATCGTGATTGGCCCGATATGATGCTGCCTGGGCGAAGTTCGCTCCATAATTGGGCGCGCCGACTCAAGAGGCTAAGGCGGAGCTGGAAGTGCGGAGGCTTCCGGTCTTGGACCTCTACCCCGTGTTCCGCCAATACGGGCGGGAGCGGCCGCCGTTCTATCGCGCGGACACTCACCTCAACGCGCTCGGCCATAGGATCGTCGCCGAGGCGATCGCGAAGTGGATCGCGGACGAGCACATCTTCACGGCGCGTCCCATGGTCGACGACGCGGCGCCGGCGAAATGACATACTGCCCCGGGCGGCTAACGTTCCTCAGATAGCCTCGCGAATCCGGGGCCTGTTTGCCGAACAGACGGCGCTCAGCGGTAATCATCGGTCAGCTCGAAATCTGTTGCGGGCTTTGCAAGCGCAACACTGTCCACGCCTATTGCACTCCGCCATTGCCCGGCCTTCCCATCGAAGAGGGCGAGCAGGCGAGGCTCGACGCTGATCGGCTTTAGGCTTGAACTCTCGTGCTGGCGTGATCGGCACCACGATCGCAGAGCCGAGGTCCACGGGCAGAGCAACATCCAGGTCCGGACGGGCAAGGCGGCGCCTTATCTCGCGGAAGGCGGGAAGGAGCTGGCAAAGAAGGTCGGTGGCGAGGCCGGCGAGCGGATCGTCAAGCTGTACGACAAGGTGAAGACGAGCTGACGGGCAGCTCTGCCGAGGCGTTGGCCGATCTCGAAAAGCAGCCCGACGACGCTGCCAACCAGGCAGCGCTGCGCGTGCAGCTCAAGAAGCCGCTGGAGGCAGACCCGGCGTTTCGGGCGGAACTAGGCGCGCTCGTCGAGGAGATCAAGGCAAAGGGAGGCGACCAGATCGTTCAGAGCGCCAGCGTCACCGGCGATCAGAACGTCACGACCCAGATCGCTGGTTCCGGCAACGTCGTCAGGTGAGCGGCGGCGCCCTCACGCCTGACGGCTCAACCTTCGCATCGACGTTCCCGCGCCTCACTCCCCGATCAGATGCACGGTGATCCGGCGGTCGTGCGCGTGGACGCGGTGCTCGAAGAGGAAAATGCCCTGCCAGCGGCCGAGGTCGGGCTGGCCGCCGGCGACCGGGATCGACAGGTGCGTCGCCGTGAGTGCGGCCCGGATGTGCGCCGGCATGTCGTCCGGCCCCTCCTCGGTGTGCCGGTAGTGGCGGGTGTCTTCGGGCACGAGGCGGCGAAAGAAATCGTTCAGATCGCGCAGCACCGCCGGATCGGCATTCTCCTGGATCACGAGCGACGCCGAGGTGTGGTGCAGGTACAGCGTGAGCACACCTGCCGAGATGCCCTGCGCGGCGATCCAGGCGCGCACCCGATCGGTAATCTCGTACAGCCGCTGGCCGTCGGTGGCGACGAGCAGGTGATCGAACACCTGGCGCATCGGCCATTTCCTCCCTTACTCTGAGCCCCTGTCTCAAGATATCACGCGATGCCGCCGAACGCAGCGGAGAAATCGCCGGTCACGGATTGACTTGTCAAACCGGGCGCGGGGCGTCAGGTTCGCGCGCCATGCAGCCTCGCGGTCAGGACCGCCCGGCGGCGGACGCCGCATCGTTCACGCTCACCTCGCCCGAGCCTGAGCCGCGTACCCTGTCCGGCCTGATCGAGCGGGTCGCGTTCCACAACGCCGAGAGCGGCTTTTGCGTGCTGCGCGTCAAGCTCGCCGAGCAGCGCGAGCCGGTGACCGTGGTCGGCGAGTGCGCGCGGGTGACGCCCGGCGAGGTCGTGCGCGCGGACGGCGAGTGGCAGACCAGCCCGAACTACGGCCTGCAGTTCCGCGCCCGCACCATGGTCGCGGTGCCGCCGAACACGCTCGAGGGGATCGAGGCGTATCTCGGCTCGGGCATGATCAAGGGGATCGGCCGCGCCATGGCCAAGAAGCTGGTCGCGGCGTTCGGCGACCAAGTGTTCGAGGTGATCGAGCGCCAGCCGCGCCGGCTGCGCGAAGTGCCGGGCATCGGGCGGGGCTTGGCCGAGCGGATCACGACCGCCTGGCGCGAGCAGCGGGCGGTGCGCGACATCATGCTGTTCCTGCATTCGCACGGGCTCAGCCCCTTGCGCGCCGCGCGCATCTTCGAAGCCTACGGCGAGCGCGCGATCCAGGCGGTCCGCAATAACCCGTATCGCCTTGCCCGCGACATCCGCGGCATCGGGTTCCAATCCGCGGATCAGCTGGCCGAACGCCTCGGCGTCGCCGCGGACTCGCCGTTTCGCCTGAGCGCGGGCCTCGATCACGTGCTCGAGGAGGCGCTCGGCCAGGGCCATTGCGCGCTGCCGCGGGACGAGCTGATCCCACGCGCGGCGGCGCTGCTGGGGGTCGACGCGGTGCCGATCGAGACGGCGCTCACCGTGGAGGTCGCGGCGGGGGGCCTGATCGAGGACCCGGTCGACACGACGCCCTGCTTGTTCCTGCCCGCGATCCATCAGGCGGAGCATGAGGTCGCCGAGCGGCTGCGCGCGCGCGCGGCCGGTCGGCCGCCCTGGTCCGTCGAGGACGCCGAAGCGCGCCTCGGCCGGGTCGAGCGCCAGCTGGCGCTGCGCCTCGCGCCGGGGCAACGGGCCGCGCTCGCTGCCGCGCTCGCGAACAAGCTCCTGGTGATCACTGGCGGTCCCGGCACGGGCAAAACCACGCTGGTCGAGGCGATCCTGCTCGGTCTGGCCGAGGGCGGGGTCGACGTCCAGCTCGCGGCGCCGACCGGCCGCGCCGCGCGGCGGCTGGGCGAGAGCACCGGGCGCGAGGCCAGCACCCTGCACCTGTC
>JBKPNX010000027.1:0-7034 GCA_046732855.1 Pseudomonadota bacterium | reverse complement strand
GGCGGTGGCGACGGGGGTGCTGGCGGCGCTGGTGGCGGCGGAAACGGCGGCGGTGGAGGTGGCGACGGGGGTGCTGGCGGCGCTGGTGGCGGCGGAAACGGCGGCGGTGGAGGTGGCGACGGGGGTGCTGGCGGCGCTGGTGGCGGCGGTGACGCCGGCGGTGGCGGTGGCGACGGCGGCGGGCGGAATGACCGAAGTGTCGACGGTCGCGGTGCTCCTATCCTGCTCGACCGCGACGATCCCCTTGTCGCGTGGAACGAGCGCCGTTGAGATGCGTCGCCAGCTCGTCTTTGGCACCATCGGTGGATTGGCGGCGCTTCTTTATCTCACCGGCGCGCTCGATTTCATCGAACGCCATCTGCAGGACTTCCGCAGCGGGTTGCTCTCCCGTCCCGCCAGCGGCGAAATCGTGCTCGTGACGATCGATCGCAAGAGTCTGCAACGTCATCCCGGCTGGCCATGGCCGCGCGAATACCATGCCACGGTGCTCGAGCGGCTGATCGATGCCGGCGCGACCAGGATTGCCATCGCGATCGATTTCAGTGCGCCCTCAGACGTCCAGAGCGATCAACGACTGACCGCAGCGCTCGCCCGCGGCGGACCCGAGCGGATCTCGCTTCCCGTTTTTCGCCCACCCGGCGGCGAAGCCGATGCGTCTCAGCATGTCGTCGAGCCGCTTGCCATGTTCAGCCGGCACTCGGCCTTGGCGTCCGCCGATGTATGGCCGGACCGCGACGGTCTGGTCCGCCGCTTCGATCTCGATCAGAGCGTCGCAGGAGCCGCGATCCCGACGCTGCCCGGCTGGCTGCTGCGCGATCGGCAGGGCGACGCGCAGGGTGACCTGATCGATTTCAGCATCGAACCGGAGACCATTCCGCGGATCAGCTTTGCGGATGTGCTCGAAGGCACGTTCGACCCCCCCAGGCGGCAGGAAAGCGTGTCCTCATTGGCGCCACCGCCGTGGAGCTCGGCGATGAGGTGAGCGTCCCTCGGCATCGGCTGCTGCCCGGCATCGTACTGCAGGCCCTGATTGCCGAAACGCTGCTGCAGCACCGGGCGATTCGCTCGATCGCCGGCTGGCCGGTCGCCCTGCTTGGCGCGTTGATCGCGCTCGCTCTTGGCTGGCTCCTGAGCGGACTCGAATGGGCCCGTGGCGCGTTGATCGCGGTCGCGGCCGCAGCGCTCGCAATGTCCACCGCCATCATCTTGCATTTGGCGTGGGCCGTCTCGCTGGACACCTCGCCGATCCTTTTGACCATTCTGCTGAGCACGCTGGCCGCGCAGTTCGATCGCCAGGGCTCGATGCTCCTGGCGCAGCGCCGGGCGCTTCGGCGCAAGGATGCGGTCATGGGCCGGCTGGTCGACAGCGTGTTCGACGGAATCGTGACTTTCGACCACAAAGGCAAGGTGTTGTCGTGGAACCGTGCCGCCGAGCAGATGTTTGGCGCGCCGATCGATCAGGTGAAGGAAAAGCCGCTAGGATCGTTGTTGCCGCTGTTGGGCCAGAGCTGTGCCATCGAGGGCACACTTGCGCCCCGTGAACTCCTTGCCAGACGAACTGATGGGAGTCAGTTCCCGGTGGAAGTCTCGGCCAGCGCCAGCGACATCGAAGGGGTAGGGATGGGGGTGGCGGTCGTCCGAGACATCACGAGACGCAAGGCCGACGAGGAGCTCGCCCGCCAGGCCCTCCACGACAGCTTGACGGGCCTGCCGAATCGCGCGTTCCTGCTCAACCGGATTGCGGAGATCACGGTCGCGCTCGAGCGCTCGCGCGAGTCGTTTGCCCTGCTTTTGCTCGACCTCGACGGGTTCAAGCAGATCAATGACAGCCTCGGCCACCGGATCGGTGACCTGGTCTTGCGCGACCTCGCGCCGCGCTTGCAACAGCCGCTGCGCAGGGACGACGTGGTCGCTCGCCTGGGCGGGGATGAATTCGCGATCCTGCTGGCGCCGCCGATCGACGCCAAGGCCGCGGCCGCTGTTGCCGGCCGGATCAATCGATGCGTACGTCAGCCCTTGCTCGTCGAGGGAATGCGCTTCAGTCTGTCCGCGAGCATCGGCATCGCCCTGCACCCGCAGCACGGGCGCAAGGCGGGCAATCTGTTGCATTGCGCCGACACGGCCATGTACGCGGCGAAGCGAGATCGGCTGGTCATTGCCCTCTACGATCCCGACCTCGACGCGGTGCCGGGGAAGGACGTTGTGCTGCGGCACGAGCTGGAGCGCGCGATCGAACAGGGCGAGCTCGCGTTGCATTATCAGCCCAAGATCGACGTTCGCACCCTTCGGCCGGTCGGGCTCGAGGCGCTCGTGCGCTGGCAGCACCCGGACCATGGCCTTCTGCCGCCAGACAAGTTCATTCCATTGGCGGAGTGCACCAATCTGATCCAACCCCTGACCGATTGGGTCCTGAATGCCGCAGTCCGTCAACAAAGCCTGTGGCTGGAGCGCGGATACGACCTGGCCACGGCGGTGAATCTGTCGGCGAAATCCCTTCGGGATCCACAGTTGGCCAATCGGTTCCGCGCAATCTGCGAGCGCTGGGGCGTGCAGCCCGAGCAGACGATCTTCGAGATCACTGAGAACTCGGTGATGACCGATCCCAAGTCAGCTGCGCGAGTGCTGAGACGGCTGACCAAAATGGGCTGCAAGATCTCGCTCGACGATTTCGGCACCGGGCACTCGTCGCTCGTCCTCCTGCAGACCCTGCCGATACGTGAGCTCAAGATCAACCGTTTCTTCGTCGCCTCGATGTCCACTGACCAAACTGCCTCCATTATCGTGCGAACGATCGTCAAACTGGCGCACGCCCTGGGCATGCAGGTGGTCGCTGAAGGGGTCGAGGACCGAGCGACATTCACCCAACTCAGCGTGATGGGGTGCGATCAGGTCCAGGGCTATCTGTTTGGCCGACCGGTGGCCGCCGATGATCTGGACAGCGCACTGCTTGACAGCTCACGGTCAGTCGGGTCGGGCGCTGCAGCGGACCGACGCGAGATCAGACTTGCCTCGCTCCTCGAGGCGACGGTTGGTTCGCGCCAATGCCAATCGATGGCAGAGCTGGGCGGGTAGTCGCGTCCGGACGGCCACATCTCTGCCGCCGGTCATCGACCGCCGTGAACCGGCGCCCATGCCGAGTCCGCTGAGGCTCGAACGCCAGAAGCCAACGGGCTCGATGTTCGCTTGACTTAGGCCTCCAGTCCTCACCAGCCCGGTGAGCGCGCACCTGCGGTCGACATCGGCGCCTCGCAGGTCCCTACCTGATTGCAGCGGAAGACGTAGGAGTCGCCGCCTTCGTCGATCGCTTGGCCGGTGATCCTGCCCCCGTTCCTTTTGACGTCGCCGTGCAGCGCCAGGCCGAATAGTGACGACTCTGATAACACCGTGCTCACGCAGTGGAACGAGTCCGTATTGCCGAACTCCATCTCCGGGTCGGAGAAGCTGCCATCCGCCTGGCAGTCGCACCCTAGGAGACCCGGAAAAAGATCCAGCGAAAGATCAAAATTCTCCGACGATCCACCCGGTGACGTTGACGTGAAGCGAAAACAGTCACTGAAGGTAAGTCCGTCGTCATCCTTGACATCACATTGGTAGGGTCGACTCGTGATCAGAGCTTCGCAGTTGTCGGCGGCTTCCGACGCGGGAACGAATATTGGCCAAACCGCCATGGACAGAAGCGCCGCCACTCGATGGATCCACTTGTAACTGCTGGTGACGTCGGTGCTTTGACCGGTATTCCGATTTTCGCCAGACATCTTTTCCCCCCTTTTCGCCATCTCCGCAGCCCACGCTGCTCAATTGGGACTATATCGAACAACGCGACAAGATCAATCTCCCGGTTTTTGCGCCTTGCTCGTCGCTCTTGCGCTGGCGTGCGGCATCGGCCTTCGCGCGGGAGCGCTCTCTCCGAAGCCCAGCTCAATGGCGTCATCGCCGAAAAAGCTCCGGTGCTTGGTGAAATGCCATTCGACACGCAAGCCCTGAGTCGCCTCGTTACTCCACAGGGCGCTTTAATTTGATCACGGTGTCGAGCACGTCCCTCACGTGAGGAGGAACCCCGCTGATCGCCGCGCTTGCCGCTGTGGTGGACCATAAGAACGGTCTTCCCCTTCGACCGCAGCTGGAGAATCCACCCGGACGCCTCTCCCCGGGGGCGCGCCGAACCCACGCGACGTTCAGGCTCGCTTGCGTACGGCCGCCGCCGGCGAGAATCAGCTGGCGAGAATTCCTATGATCGGGTAAGCTGGACGCCCTCGTTTCCTCCCAGCCTTCAGGATGTCCGATGAGCAGCCACGGCGCTCCGCGTTGCGGCGCTTGCGCGCGGCATGCCCGGTACCGTGTCCGGCGCGCCAGGATCGGCGGCGCAGAAGCCAAACGAAACCGAGCGTCGCGCCGACCGAACGAACCCTGTCTTGCGGGAATCGGCTCCGAACGAACCCAGCTCCGGCGGACTTCCACGAGCGAGCCGAGCGTCGTGAAGACCACACGAGCCAGCCGGGAGATCCGAACGAACCCGAGGATCATGGAATCCAAACGAACCCGAGACGTGCAGCACCGAATGAACCCGAGCGACCAGGGAGCCCGAACGAGCGTCGTGAAAACCGCAAAGGAACCCGAGCGGGGATCCGAACGAACCCGAGTGTCATTGACGCCAAACGAACCCGAGCCGGTGCAGATACCGAGCGACCCGTGCAAGCCGAATGAGCCGCGCGCGCTAAGACCGAATGAACCCGGGAGGTCTTTGGATCGCACCAGGTCGGGCCCTTTTGGGCACGCGCAGCCGACTTCGGGGACCCGCGGCACCCCCATGGTCGCAGCGCGCTCCGGAGCTGCCCCCGAGGGGTGGACGGCCGGCCGGCGCTTCATGGATGCGGCAGGAGTTCGACGACGCGTCGGTGCGCCCGCAGGCAGTGCTTTTCGGACACGCCGATCGCGCGGCGGCCGTGGCCGGTTGCGCGGCGAGCGGCTAGTCTCTCTGGCGCGTGCGTTCGAGGTATCCCGATGCGTCTGGCGAGAGCGGCACCCAGGGATGACGGCGGCGCGCTCGATCGGCTGCCCGCGGCGACGCTCGCCGCGATGCTCGAGGCGGGGCGCGAGGTGCTGGAGTGGCGCCGGATCCTGGCCAAGAGCGGCGACACGGTGGTCGGGGTGGTGCTCAGGCACGAAGGGCCGTTCTATCTGCTCGACCACTATCCCAAGGGCGACGTGTTCGACCCCGAGAGCCATGCGCAATGGTACTACCACGCCCACGAACAGAACGAGCGGCCCGGCGAGCACGGTCATTTCCACGCCTTCATGCGCGGCGGCGGCATGCCCCTCGAAGTCGAGCCGGCGCAGCTGCCCGACTTGGCACCCAAGGCTAACCGGCACGACCTGATCTGCCATCTGATCGCGGTGTCGATGGACCGGAGTGGCTGGCCGGTCGGCCTGTTCACGACCAATCGCTGGGTCACCGGGGAAACATGGTACGCCGCGCCGGACGTCGGGACGATGCTGGAGCGCTTCGAGATGAAGATGGACAAGCCGTCGTGGTCGGTGAACCGCTGGCTGACTTGCCTCCTGCGCCTGTTCCGCCCGCAGATCGAGGAACTGCTGCAGCAGCGCGACGAGCGCATCCGGGAGTGGCAGATGCGCCACCCGGAGGTCAACGCCTATGAGGATCGTCGTCTCGAGGTCACCTCGCAGCTGCCGGTCGACGTCGAGGCGCAGGTGCGTCGGCTGGCGATGCGCCTGCGGACCTGAGCCCGGCGCGAAGGTGTGAAGAGCGGCGAGGCGCAGCCGCCCCAGGCGATCAATCTCGGGCGGGGAGCCTGGCTGCCGAGAGTTTTACGGGGCTCCGCATTACCCTCGGGCGTTACCCAGTCCGCCCGAACAATGCTCCACCTGCGGGTCTTCGGTCGGCCCAGTGCCCCACGGGTTCGCGATCTTATGTCCGGCGCACCTCCCGTTGCCGCCAGGGAAGCTCACGCCTGGGGCTCTGCCCGCCGGTCCGCGCCGGGAAAGCCAGTGGGTCGCGGCTCGTGCGGCCTGCGGCGGGCAGGTGCGGCGCTCAGGCTTTCTTCGTGCCGCGCTTGGGCGCGGGGCGCTTGCTTTTCGCCGCCGCCAGCTTCGCGGCGCGGCGGCTCTCGAGCTCGGCCTCGAGCACCGGCATGAGCGCGGCGGCCGCAGCCTTCTGCGCGGATGTGCCGGTCTGCTCGAGCCGCGCGGCATTCTCGCGCAGCACCGCGAGCGCGGCGTCCGCCATCTGCGGCAGCTTGGCGGCAAGATCCATTTTCGTGCTCCTTGCAGTTGCCTGCTAACGGCGCCGGTGCGTCGGGCCGGTTCGGGTGACGGGCGTCGCCGGGGCGCGTTCGTCCTTGTGCCGGTAGTTGATCCGGCCCTTGCTCAGGTCATAGGGCGACATCTCGACGGTCACCCGGTCGCCGACCAGCAGTCGGATCCGGTTGCGCCGCAGCCGCCCCGAGCTGGTGGCCAGGATCTCCTTACCGTTGTCGAGCACGACGCGCGACATGAGGTTGGGCAACAGGGCAGTCACCACGCCTTCGACTTCGAGCAGCTCTTCCTTGGTCATCACTGACCTCCGCTCAGCCGGGCGCCGGCTTCACCCATCGGGGATGCTCGCGGCCCGCGCCTTTCGCTCGGTCCGGTGTCCCAAAGCCCGGTCCGGGACCCCGGGTCCGCCCCGCAGCTGCCCGGCCGCCGCTCGGAAGGGTCGCGCGCGCAGGGGATGTCCGGCTGGCGGGCAATCGAGGCAGCCGTGGGTTCGAAGCACGTGACCGTGCCGCTCGCATGACACCTCCACGGGTCCTGACCGGCGCGACTGCCGATCGGGATCGACCGCGCTTGGGAAAGCTGCCGGGCCGCCGCAGCGAGCGCGGCGGCAAACGAGCGTCCTGACCCGAATCGAAATGACTACCATGATATGGGGATCCGCCTGCCGTTTTGCCATCGCTCGGTTGGGCAACGGCGAGCCCTCGTCGGCCGCCAAGGGGGGCGCGCCCGGGTGCCGGCAGCAGCTGGTGCGGGAGCCGGCC
>JBKPNX010000026.1:0-44290 GCA_046732855.1 Pseudomonadota bacterium | reverse complement strand
ATTCGGCAGGGTTGGCTGTCAAGCGTCACCATGCGGGGACTTGGCGGACCGAGACATGGTCCCCGGCAGGACTTACGAAAAAGCGGAAAACCCGCTAGCCTGCAATATCGGTTACTGGCCGCCCGGCTGATCAACAATCCTGGCTAATTCCGCCGCCCACGCCTCCAAAGCCTCGCACATTTCGGACCTGTAGCGGTGCTGGTCGTACGTCTTGCTGATCGCAGACCGGTCATGGTTCAAGATGCGTCGGACTACGGCATCGTCGATCCGGAGCTGGTGCAGCCTGGTCCTGACAGTCCTCCTGACGTCATGTAGGCGCCATGGCCGGCGCAAGCAGAGCTTTTTGTCGAGCTTCGACTTTTCACCAGCGTAGATGCTGAACCCGCGGGCGGCCGTGACCCCGAAGATCAAGTCGCGACCGAGAATCCTCGGCAATTTCCGGATCTCGGCGATCGCCAGCGCAGTTAATGGGAGCTCAAGAGCGACCTTCGACTTTGTCCGTCCAGCTGGCAGTAGCCATACGCCCGCATCGAGATTCAGCTCGCTCCAGCGCATTCCTCCGACTTCACTGCGTCTGGCGCCGGTCAAGAAGAGCAGCCGGAGCAGGATCCCAAACTGTCCTTCGGCGCCATGCCATATGGCCCGGATCTCGCTATCTTCTAGGACCCGGCTGCCGCGCGCGGTCGTATACATCGGTGCCTTGGCCGCCGGGTTTATCGAGGCCTCGCCAAAAGTACCCCTCTCGTTCAACCATGCCCAGAAGCGTCCTAGCGCCTTGCGGGCGAGCGCCGCGGCACCGTTGCCGCGCTGACCGGCGACAGCTTCGAGCAGGTCGGCGAGGTCGGCACGCGAGATTTTGCCGGGGTGCTTGCCCTGCCAAGCGGGGGCGTCCTCGGGCACCAGTTTCTCTAGAACAAATGTGTAGGCGCGTAAGGACGCCGGGCGCAGCGGGTTGCCGTGGCGATCGCGCGCATGAGACAGGAAACGCCTGGCCAGTGCTGCGAACGTGTCCGCCTGGGTCACCGGGGCGCTGTCCCCGTTCAGCAGTTCGGCGGCTAACGCTCGGGCCGTCCTGGTGTTCATCGTCGGGAAGGTGCCGGCGCGGCCCTTGCGCAGCTGGATGCGACTTGAAGTACCGCCGCGCCGCGCCGCGATCATCCAGGTTTTTCGCCCGCTCGGCGCGACCCTGATGCCGAACGCCGGAGTGCTGATATCCCACACGTCAAACCGCTGCTCGGCCGGCTTCAGGCTGGCGACGCGCTCGTCAGTCAACTTCATCCGCATTGTGCTACCTCCATCCGGTTTTGGACAACTATCTGGACAACGCAGCCCTGGATTTCCTGAAAAGGCCTGCTGGCGATATAACTCAATTGACGGCCGGGCATAACGGCTCTTGCGGATCTGGACAACGATTGAACGGGATTGACGGACCGATGGCCGTAACATCTCGTTAACGACTTGATCGACTTTGGCAGGGATCCGGGCCACGCGGTTTGCGCGGCGAGCGCGCGGCAAATGGCCCGAGGGCACGCGCCGCGTGGCGCCTGAAACTGTACTTGCTTACGTGTGAATGTCCTTCCACAGGTTGTCTTCGAAATCAACTAGGGCGCTGGTTCCCGGGCGCCCGGCGCCCACACTGGGGTGAGCCGCCGGAGGGATCGTCACGGGCGGCGGGCGGCGCTGGCAGCACCTTGCGATCGGGCATATCGTCCGCCGATCAGCGGCCGGCTGCAGCCCTGGCGCACTCGGACCCGGTCGAAATCGGCCGCGAGCAGCGAGCGGTAACCGGGCAAGGGCAAAATATCCAATGACTGCGACGGACCACGACGGGAGCGGCAAGGACTCCAGCAGAAGCCATCGCTCGGCAGGACCGTGCCCTTTCGCGCCGCGCCGGCTCGGGCCGGGGTCGTGAATTCGGCCTGGCCATGGCTGGCGTTGGCCGGCCTCGGCGCCTTCCACGGCATCAATCCGGCGATGGGCTGGCTGTTCGCGGTCGCCCTCGGTCTGCATCGGCACAGCCGCGCCGTCGTCCTGACCGCGCTGCTCCCGATCGCGCTTGGCCACGCGCTGGCCGTTCTGGCAGTCGCGCTGGCCGTGGTCCTGCTGGGCATCATGGTCGATCAGCGGGCGATCCGGATCGCGGCCGGCGCCCTCCTGATCGGGTGGGCAGCCTATCACACGCTGTACGGTTCGCGCCACCGGGTGCGCTTCGGCATGCAGGTGGGCATGCTCGGCCTTGGCGCCTGGTCGTTTCTGATGGCCAGCGCGCACGGCGCGGGGCTGATGCTGGTGCCGGTGCTCATTCCCTTGTGCCTCGCCGGCTCGCCGGCGCAGGAGCTGACCGCCGCGGCCTCGTTGCCGATCGCGCTCGCCGCGGTCGGCGTGCACACGCTGGCGATGCTCGCCCCCACCGGGGTGATCGCGCTTGCGGTCTACCAGTGGCTCGGCCTCGCGTTCTTGCGCAAAGGCTGGATCAATCTCGACCTGATCTGGACCGTTGCCCTGGTCGCCACCGGCCTGGTTCTGTTTCTGACCTGAGGCCGGTCAGGACAGGCGGCGACGCGTGCGCCTACGGATCACGTTTGACCACCACTTTTCGGCCCGCGATCGGCAACTCCGCCATCACGAAATTCCGGTCCTGGTCAAACCACACCGTCGCGGCAAAGTCGCCTTTGATGGTAACTTTTTTGGCCGGGATCTTCTTTTTGTCGAGGTCGACGGTTTCATGTCCCTGTGCGGTTGTCACCCTCAACAGTTTCAGATCGACTTCGTTGAACAACAGGGCGTGATCGACGATGCCGTAATGCCAGATCGAATTGGGAAACGCCTCGATCGGCAAGCTGACCGGCTTGTTGTTGACCTTCCCCAAATATTTTGTTGTCTCGCGCGTAAGCTGCAGGTCGTACTTGGTCCCGTTGTCGTCGGCCACGCCGCGCAGGGACTGAAGCTCGCCGGCCCGCCAGGTCTGGGTGAGATCATGGGTGAACTCGTAGAGCCGGACCCCGAGCATCGACACCGACGCCCGCGCCCGCAGCTCCTCGATTTCCCCGGTCTCCGCCCGGCTGATGCGCACATGGAACTGCCCGATTTTCTTCTTGTCGAGGAGCACAGAGGCGAAGAACTGCTCCGGCTCCGCGGCGTTGCCGACCGCGGCGAGCCCTAAGATGACGCCCAGGAATAAGGCAATCCCCAGCTTCGACCCGCGCACGTGTTGCCTCCGAGTGTATGTATATACCTCGAAGCTAGACGCAGGTCGCGGACGGCGGCAACAATGTTCGTGACGGCGTCGCGGCCGGGACTTTCGACAACAGCGGCGTCTTCCCGTGCCGCCGGCAGACACAAGTCATTCTGTTCTCGTGCCGCCGGCAGACACCAGCCATTCTGTCGTCGGCCGTCGGGCGAAAATGTGAGCGGGGCAAGGGGCAGCAACGTGGACCACGTGGTCGTGATCTCGGCTTCCAAGCGGGCGGCTCAGTGAAAGTAGCACTCCCTCTGCTGCATGCGGCGCGGGTGCGGCGCACCGCCGTGGCTCTCGGCATCGTGCTCGTCGCCTACGTGCTCGTCGCCTACGGCGTCCTGCCGTTGGTCTGGACCGAGGTGGAGCGCGGTCATCACCCTGCGCTCGAAGGCCTGCCCAAAGTCACCTACAATGCCGATGGCATCCCAGCCGATCCGGTGAATGTCGCGCTGGTCGGCAACGAGGCCGAGGTCGTGGCGGCGATGCTCGCCGCCCACTGGCACCCCGCGGACCCGATCACGCTGGAGAGCAGCCTGAAGATCGCGGAGAGCGTCGTCCTCCATCGCCCCGACCCGGATGCGCCGGTGAGTCCGCTCTACGCCTTCGGTCGCAAGCAGGACCTCGCGTTCGAGCAGGATGTCGGCGGCAGCGCCGATCAGCGTCATCACGTGCGCTGGTGGCGCGCCGAACCGCTCGATGCCGTCGGCCGCCCCTTTTGGATCGGTGACGCCACCTTCGACCGCGACGCCGGGCTCAGCCACCTGACCGGCGAGATCACGCACCACATCGCGCCCGACATCGATGCCGAGCGCGACCGGCTCATGGCCGACCTCGCCGCGGCCGGGCAGCTGGCCTGGCAATACGATTGGCCCGGCGTCGGCGCCACCCAGGACGGGCGCAACGCCGGCGGGGACCGCTATTATACCGACGGCCTGATGGCGGTCGGCGTTCTCAAGCCCAACGCCCGGCGGTAAGGTCCTGCCGACGATCCGTTCCAACGTGGCCGCGACCACGGCGATCGGCCGGCGTCACGCTGCCGAACGTCATCATCCAGACAGGCGCCGCTGCACAATCTGCCGGCCGAACGGCGCTCCCGTCGGCGGTGCCGGCTTTTCGTGGGCCCGAGGCTTCCTAGTCGGCGGCCACGACCTCCTGCCGCTGCTCGCCCAGGCCGTCGATGCCGAGCCGCATCACGTTGCCGGGTTTGAGGAATACCGGTTCGGGCTTGATCCCCGCGCCAACGCCGGGCGGCGTGCCGGTCGCGATCACATCGCCCGGCAGCAGCACGAACATGTGGCTCATGTAGCTGACCAGCTGCGGCACGTTGAAGATCATCTGTGCGGTCGAGCTGTTCTGATAGCGATGACCGTCGACCTCGAGCCACATTTTGAGGCTGTGCGGATCGGGTACCTCGTCCTTGGTCACCAGCCACGGTCCGAACGGGGCGAAGGTCTCCGAGCTTTTGCCCTTGTACCAGGTGCCGCCGCGCTCGAGCTGGAATTCGCGCTCCGAGACGTCGTTCGCCACGCAGTAGCCGGCCACATAATCGAGGGCCGAGTTGGCCGGCACGTACGAGGCGCGCCGGTTGATGACGACGCCGAGCTCGACCTCCCAGTCGGTCTTCTTCGAGCCGCGCGGGATCTTGACCGGATCGTTCGGGCCGCTGATCGCACTGATCGATTTGGCGAACACGATCGGCTCCGAGGGGATCGGCTGACCCGATTCCGCGGCGTGGTCGGCGTAATTGAGGCCGATGCAGACGAAGTTGGGCACGCCCGCGACCGGCGGACCGAGGCGTGGATTGCCGGCGACCTGCGGCAGGCTCGAAGGGTCGAGGCTGGCCAGCCGCTTGAGACTTTCGGGCGCCAGGACGTCCGGCGTGATGTCCCGGACGTGGCTGGACAGATCGCGGATGTTGCCGGCGGTGTCCAGCAGTCCCGGTTTCTCGGCCCCCTTCGGCCCGAATCGTAGCAGGCGCATCGATTCCTCCCCCTATTGCGCTGATCGTGCGCTCCCCCGTATCCACCGCACCAGATCTACAGAAAAAGCGCTGGCGGTTCGTCAAACCGACACCAGATTAGAGTATTCTTCCGCGCGGGCCAAGGCGATGGCGCCCACCGTCATCGAGGTCCGCGGTGACACGACGGGGCCAGGTAAGGCCATGACAGATGGCACGGTTTTCGATCCCGGCGGCGCCCGGCGGCACATCGTGCTGACCTCGCATCCGCGGCCGGGACGAGCCAAGCCGCCTAAGATCAACTGGGGCGCCGCCACGCCCGCGGCGCGCGGCCCCGTGATCGGCACGCTGTCGGACCCGGCCAGGCGCAACGTGATCGGCGCGCATGCCGGTGCGTACGCGCTGTACCGCGCGCTCGCGGTCGCCGCCGGCAGCCTGAACAGGCTGCATCGCCCGGATCTGACCGATACCGCGCCGGCGGTGTCGATCGGGCCGCACCCGCAGTGGGCGGATCCCGGCCGGATCGTGGCGCTCGATCCCTGGGGGCACGTCGTCGGCGAGGCGTTCGCCAAGCAGCTCAAGGACGGCTGGGACATCCGTCCGACCATCGCGGTGACCCGGGCGCGCCTGACCGTGCCCGAGCTGAACCATGCGGTGCGTGTCGAGGAACTCGAGCCGGACGGGCGGGTGGTCACCGAGAGCGGCGAGGTGACCTGCACCAAGGTGGCGATCGAGCCGGTGTGGTGGCTGCCAGGCGTGGCGGCGCGCTGCGGCGCGTCCGAGACCGACCTGCGCCGCCATCTGTTCGAGCAGACCGGCGGCATGTTCCCCGAGCTGGTCACCCGCTCCGATCTCAAGGTGTTCCTGCCGCCGATCGGCGGCCAGACCGTGTACCTGTTCGGCGATGTCGCCGCGCTCGGCGATCCCGCCTGCAAGGTCGCGTGCCGCGTGCACGACGAGTGCAACGGCTCGGACGTGTTCGGCTCGGACATCTGCACCTGCCGGCCGTATCTGGTGCATGGCATCGAGGTATGCATCGCGACCGCGCAGGCTGGCGGCGTCGGCATCATCGTGTACAACCGCAAGGAGGGCAGGGCGCTCGGCGAAGTGACGAAGTTCCTGGTCTACAACGCGCGCAAGCGGCAGCAGGGCGGCGACCGCGCCGCGGCCTATTTCGAGCGCACCGAATGCGTCGCCGGCGTCCAGGACGTGCGCTTCCAGGAGCTGATGCCGGACGTGCTGCACTGGCTGGGCATCCGGCGCATCGATCGCCTGGTGTCGATGAGCAACCTGAAATACGACGCGATGGTCCGCTCCGGCATCGACATCGTCGAGCGGGTGCCGATCCCGGCCGAGCGCATCCCCGCCGACGCCCAGGTCGAGATCGAGGCCAAGAAGGCCGCCGGCTACTATGCGGTTGAATCCCCGACGCGCACCGATCTAGAAGTGGTCAAGGGGCGCGCGCTGACGGACTACGACCAACGGTGATCGCGACCGCGACCCGGGAGGACGGTCTCGAAGCGGCGGTGCGCTGGCTCAGGACGCCGGAGGCCGTGCGCGCCCGGGCGGCCATGGTGCTCGCCGCCTCCGAGGCCGGTCTGACGCGGCACTTCGCGGTCGACCACAGCCGGCTGGATCGGGTGGCTGAACTCGTCGCTCGCGTCACGCGCGAAAATTACCCGGATCTCGAGATTCCGCTGCACAGCCGCTGGCGCCATTTCAGGGTCGGCGCGCGCGACCGCTGGCGGGAGCGCATGGCCCAGCTCGACCGCATCGACCGGGACGAACTCGCGCGCATCCGCTTTGATCTCGTGATTCCGAGCGTGCTGCTCGATGCCGGCGCGGGCGAGCGCTGGCGCTGGCGCGAGGCCTCCAGCGGCAAGATGTTCGCGCGTTCCGAGGGGCTGGCGCTCGCCAGTCTCGCGCTGTTCGAGCGCGGTCTGCTCTCGAGCCACCTGTCCCAGCCGCTGCGGGCCGATGGCGCCGCCTTGCGGGCGTCGGAGCCGTCTGCGCTGGCCGAGGCCTTTCAGGTGAGCGCGGACAATCCGCTCGCGGGGCTCGAGGGCCGCGCGCTGCTGTTGAACCGGCTGGGCGCGGCGATCGAGCTCGACCCGGAATGCTTCGGTCAGCCGGCGCGGCTCGGCAACCTGTACGACTACCTGAAAGGACAGGCGCGCAACGACAAGCTGGCGGCGAGCACGATCCTTACCACTTTGCTCGAGAGGCTGGCGAGCATCTGGCCCGGGCGGATCGTGCTTGGCGGGCACAATCTCGGCGATGTCGGGCGTCATCCCGCCGCACGTGTTGCTGACCCGACCGACGGCCTGGTGCCGTTCCACAAGCTCTCGCAGTGGCTAGCCTATTCGCTGATCGAGCCGCTCGAGGACGCCGGGGTTCAGGTGACCGACCTGGACGCCTTAACCGCGCTCGCCGAATACCGCAACGGCGGCCTGCTGATCGACAGCGGCGTCCTGGTGCCCGAGCGTCCCGCGGTCCTCGGCGAGACGCACGGCGCTGATTCTGAGATCGTGGTCGAGTGGCGCGCGCTCACGGTTGCCCTGATCGATCGCGTTGCCGATCTGGTCCGCGCCAACCTCGGACTCACGCGCGAACGGCTGCCGCTCGCCATGGTCCTGCAAGGCGGGACCTGGAGCGCCGGGCGCGACTTGGCGCGGCAGCTACGCGAGGACGGCGGCCCGCCGCTGCGCGTGCTCAGCGACGGCACGCTGTTCTGATCGCGTCGAGCCCTACTGCTTGACGTCGGCGGCGACCTGCATCTTGACGATCTTGTCGGGGTTGGCGGGGGGCTCGCCCGCGGCGAGCTGATCGACGAATTCCATGCCCTCGACCACCTGGCCCCAAACCGTGTACTGGCCGTTCAGGTGCGGCGCCTCGGCAAAGTCGATGAAGAACTGGCTGTTGGCGCTGTTCGGGTCCGAGGTCCGAGCCATGCCGATGGTGCCGCGCACGAACGGCTCGTTCGAGAACTCGGCAGGCAGGTTCGGCTTGTCCGACCCGCCGCGGCCGGTGCCGGTCGGATCGCCGGTCTGCGCCATGAAGCCCGGAATTACCCGATGGAACACGATGCCGTCGTAGAAGCCGGCGCGCGCCAGCTCCTTGATCCGCGCCACGTGCTTGGGCGCGAGGTCGGGTCGCAGCTCGATGACCACGCGGCCGGCCTCGAGGTCCATGTAGAGCGTGTTTTCAAGATCCTGGCCGTTGGCGGCGCTGGTGATGGTCATGGCGAGAATGATGCTCCCGAGCAGGTGTGTGATCCGATGCATGAACGATCGCTCCTTCGACCACGGTAGTCGCCGGCGAGCGCCGTGCGTCCGTCGCTTTCGACACGGTTTTGGGGCGCGAGGTCAAGGCCGAATCTGTCGAGTCGCGGTCCTGGCCACCACTGATGCGACCTACGCCATGGCGCGATCCGCGGCGCGGAACGCTCGCTTGGATCTCACGGCGCGCTCTGGCTTGGACGAATGCAAGCCTGCCACGAAAGTGATCCGCGTCTCACGACACGCGCGGTTGACGAACCGGGCCGAGGCTGCCATGCAAACCGGCGGAGAGCCGGCGGATTGTCCGCCCCTGCGCCCTGCTCCGAGATCCGGTCGGCCTTGCACCGGCGGCGCGCGGGTCCATATCAGGGGCGCTTCTTGGTGGCGCCACGGCGCGGCGCCGGATCAGCAACCCCGGGCAGGAAACGCATCACGGCATGGACGTTGTCGTCGTCGAATCCCCGACCAAGGCGAAGAACATCAACAAGTATCTGGGCGCAGGCTATCGCGTCCTGCCGAGCTACGGCCACGTGCGCGATCTGCCGGAGAAGGACGGCTCGGTGCGGCCGGACGAGGACTTCCGGATCATCTACGAACTGCTCGCCGATCGGGAAAAGCGGGTCGCCGAGATCGCCCGGGCGCTCAAGACCGCCGACCACCTCTACCTTGCGACCGATCCCGACCGCGAAGGCGAGGCGATCTCCTGGCACCTGCTCGCGGCGCTCAAGGAGAAGAACGCGATCAACGGAGTCGGGGTCCGGCGCGTGGTGTTCCACGAAATCACCAAACGCGCGGTGCTCGAGGCGATGCGCCAGCCGCGCGACCTGCACGATGGCCTGATCGACGCGTACCAGGCGCGCCGCGCGCTCGACTACCTGGTCGGCTTCACCCTTTCGCCGGTGCTGTGGCGCAAGCTCCACGGTGCGCGCTCCGCCGGGCGCGTGCAGTCGGTGGCGCTGCGCCTGATCTGCGAGCGCGAGAACGAGATCGAGGCGTTCCGGACGCAGGAATACTGGACGATCAAGGCGGCGTTCACCACGCCCAGAAACGCGACCTTCGAGGCCCGGCTTACTCTGCTCGACGGTAACAAGCTGGACAAGTTCGACCTTGCGACGGAGGCGGACGCCAGGCGCGCCGTCGCCGCGATCGAGGCGCGCGCGTTCCAGGTCGAAAGTCTCGAGAAGAAGCAGGTCCAGCGCCACCCGGCACCGCCGTTCGCCACCGCTGCCCTGCAGCAGGAGGCGGCGCGCAAGCTCGGCTTCAGCGCCGAGCGCACCATGCGCACCGCCCAGCGCCTGTTCGAGGGCGTCAATCTCGACGGCGATACGGTCGGCCTGATCACCTACATGCGCACCGACAGCGTGCAGCTCTCGGGCGAGGCGCTGGCCGCCTGCCGGCGCCAGATCGCGCAGGTCTACGGCGACCGCTATCTGCCGGAGAAGCCGCGCGCCTATAAGACCAGGACCAAGAATGCCCAGGAGGCGCACGAGGCGATCCGGCCGACCGACCTGGGCCGCACCCCGCAGGCGGTCGGGCGGTTTCTCGACGACGACCAGCGCCGCCTGTACGAGCTGATTTGGAAGCGCACCCTCGCCAGCCAGATGGGGAGCGCGCTGCTCGACCGGGTGACCGCCGAGATCGCCTCCGCCGACCGCCATGTGGCCTTGCGCGCCACCGGCTCGACCATCGCCTTCGACGGCTTTCTCAAACTCTATCAGGAAGGCCGTGACGACCCGGCAGACGACGACGAGAACGGCGGCCTGCTGCCGCCGATGGCGCCCGGCGACCCGCTGCGCCGCGGCGCGATCACGCCCCAGCAGCATTTCACCGAGCCGCCGCCCCGCTACACCGAGGCGAGCCTCGTGCGCCAGCTCGAGGAGCTGGGCATCGGTCGGCCGTCGACCTATGCCGCCATCATCTCGGTGCTCCAGGAGCGCAATTACGTGCGCCTCGAGAACCGCCGCTTCGTGCCCGAGGAGCGCGGCCGCGTGGTCACCGCGTTCCTGGTCGGCTTCTTCGATCAGTACGTACAGCCGGGGTTCACGGCCGACCTGGAGACCCAGCTGGACGAGATCGCCGCCGGCAGCCGGCACTGGAAGCAGGTGCTGCGCGAATTCTGGGATCCCTTCAGCGAACAGGTCGACGAGATCAAGGAACGGCGCGTCGCCGAGGTGATCGAGGCGCTGAACGAGCTGCTCGCCCCGCATCTGTTCCCGCCGCGCGAAGACGGCGGCGATCCGCGCGTCTGCCCGGTGTGCGGCACCGGCCAGCTCAGCCTCAAGCTCGGTCGCTTCGGCGCATTCGTCGGCTGCTCGAACTACCCGGAGTGCCGCTACACCCGGCGGCTCGGCGAGCCGGATGCGGCCGCGCAGGACGAGGCCGAGCTCAAGGAGCGGGTGCTCGGTGCCGACCCCGCCACCGGCGAGGAGATCCGCCTCAAGCGCGGCCCCTACGGTCCCTACGTCCAGCGCGGCGCGGGCGAGAGCGCCAAGCGCTCATCGCTGCCGCCGAACCTGTCGCCCGACCAGCTCGATCTGGCGACCGCGCTGAAGCTGCTCACCTTGCCCCGCGAGCTCGGCCGCCATCCCGAGACGAGCCAGCCGATCGAGGTCGGCATCAATCGTTACGGGCCATACCTCAAGCACGACCGCTTCGTGCGCCTGGGGCCGGAAGACGACGTGCTGACGATCGGCATGAACCGCGCGATCGCGCTGCTCCAGGATGCCGCGAAGCGGATACGGCCGGGGCCCAAAATATTGAGGGAACTCGGCCCACACCCGAAGGACAAGAAGCCGGTCGTGCTCTATCAGGGTCGCTTCGGACCGTACCTCAAGCATGGCCAGCAGACCGCCAGCCTGCGCAAAGGGAGCGATCCAGATGCGCTGACCATAGAGGAAGCGGTCACGGTATTGGATGCCAAGTCCGCCAAGGGCGGGGCGCGGAGCGCACGGGGGAACGGCGCCGGCAGGCGCACCCCGAAAGCCGCCGGCCAGCGGGGGAGGACCGCAGACAAGTCGGGCGGCGGCGCGAAAGCGTAGTCTTACGCTGTCGTGGCGTAATTTTTTCGCCGGGACGTGGTTGTCGCCGACGCAGCCGCTTGCCCATTTAAGGGCATGAGCCGAGCTTCCCTGAAGGCCCGCCATGCCGCCCGCACCAGGCGCGCCGGCCTGCCGGGTCGCGCCGAAATCATGAACTACCTCGAGCAGTCCGGCGGCGCGCTCAGCGAGCCCGATCTGGCACGCGCGTTCGGCGTTAAGGGACGGGATCGCGTGCGCCTCAAGCGGCTGCTGCGCGAGCTGGACGAGGAGGCCGGGGGGCGCCCGCGCCGCCGCCGGTCCGGCGCGCCGCTGAGCGTCGCGGTGCTCGAAGTGGCCGCGCTCGATGCCGATGGCGAGCCGCTCGCGCGCTTGGCCTCGGAACCCGAAGAGACGCCGCCGCGGATCCGGCTGCTTGCCGGCGTCGGCGGCGCGGCAGCCCCGGGCGTCGGCGATCGGGTGCTCGCCCGCCTGACCTGGCAGGACGACGAGGCGACGGCCGAGATCATCCGTCTGCTGCGGCGCGAGCCGCAGCGTCTGGTCGGGCTGTTGCAGCGCGGCCCGGGCGGTCTGCTCCTGGAGCCGACCGGCGATGGCGGTCGCGGCGAGCTGCTGGTGCGCGAGCAGGACAGCATGGGTGCCCGCCCGGGCGATCTCGTGGTCGCCGAGCGCGTTGCCGGCGCGGCGCTCGGGCGCGGTCGGGCGAGGGTGATCGAGCGGCTGGGCCAGCCCGAGGACCCGAGCGCGATCTCGTTGTTTGCCGCGCAGAGCGTGGGCCTGCCGATCGCTTTCCCGCCGGAGGCCGAGACGGCGGCCGCCGCGGCGCAGCCCGTGGCGCTGGGCAACCGGGTCGATCTGCGCGCGCTGCCTTTGGTCACCATCGACGGCGCGGACGCGCGCGACTTCGACGATGCGGTCTACGCGGAGCCCGATGCCGACCCGGTCAATCCCGGCGGCTGGCATCTGATCGTGGCGATCGCCGATGTCGCTCATTACGTGCGCGCGGGCGATGCGCTGGACGTGGAGGCCCGGCGGCGCGCCAACTCGGTATATTTCCCGGACCGCGTGCTGCCGATGCTGCCGGAGGCGCTGTCGAATGGCCTGTGCTCGCTCCGCCCGGGCGAGGACCGCGCCTGCCTCGCGGTGCACCTCTGGTACGACCGGCGCGGGCGCAAGCTCCGGCATCGCTTCGAGCGCGCGCTGATGCGCTCGCCCGCCCGGCTGGTCTACGAGCGGGTCCAGGCGGGGGCCGACGGCGCGCCCGACGCGACCACGGCGCCCCTGCTCGAGAGCGTGATCCGCCCGCTGTACGGCGCCTATGCGGTTCTGGCCAAGGCGCGGCGCCGGCGCGGCACCCTGGACCTCGACCTGCCCGAGGCGGAGGTGCGGCTCAGCCCGGACGGCCGCCCACAGGCGATCGTGACCCGGCCGCGCCTGGACGCGCACCGCCTGATTGAGGAATTCATGATCGCGGCCAACGTCGCCGCGGCCGAGACCCTCGATCAGGCGGGCATGCACTGCATGTACCGCATCCACGATGCGCCAGATCCGGTCAAGCTGGAGGCGATAGCCCAGCTGCTGCAGAGCTTGGGCATGGGGCGCGGCCCGGGCACGCTCGCGCGCCCGGCTGACCTGTCACGCCTGCTCGAGCAGCTCAAAGAGCACGAGCTGTCGCCGGTCATCAGCCAGCTGGTCCTGCGCGCGCAGAGCCAGGCGGCCTACGCGCCGCGTAACATCGGCCACTTCGGGCTCAATCTCGGGCGCTACGCCCATTTCACCTCGCCGATCCGGCGCTACGCCGACCTGATCGTGCATCGGGCTTTGATCTCCGCGCTGCGCCTGGGCGATGACGGTCTCGAGGAGAGCATCACCCTCGACGAGCTGCAGACGCTGGGCGGCCACCTGTCGCGGACGGAGCGCCGCGGCATGGAGGCGGAGCGCAACGCGCTCAGCCGCTTCACGGCGCTGCTGCTGGCCGAGCAAGTCGGCAGCACGTTCGCCGGCGCGATCACCGGCGTGCAGAAGTTCGGCGTGTTTGTGCGCCTCGATGAGCTCCTGGCCGAGGGTCTGGTGCCGGCGCGCACGCTGGGCGAGCCGTTCGCCTACGATCCTGTCCGGCAGGCGCTGATCGGTCGTTTCACGGCCACGGCGCTGGCGCTGGGCAGCCGGGTCGAGATCGAGCTGACCGAAGTCGACGTTCTGACCGGCCAGCTGACCTTCCGTCTGGTGGAGCACACGCCCGGCGCGGCCGCCCGCGCCATCGGCCGCGGCCGCGGCAAATCCAGAACGAAGCTCAGGCGGCGCTGACCCTCACGGCCGGAGATCGGTCGCCCCTGGATGCGCTCGCGGCAGCGCGCTCCCGCCCGACCGACCGGCGGGCGTGCGGGCGTCAACCGGCGGGGCATGCGGGCATCGACCGTCGGGCACGGCTCGGGCGCCTGCCTCCGTCAGCTTGACACCGCTCCGGCGGTTCTTATCTTGCCGGCAGCCGCGGACGATCGACGAGAGGCAAAGCGATGGCGAAACCCACCACCGTGCTGATCAAGCTGGTCAGCAGCGCCGGCACCGGCAGCTATTACACGACCCGGAAGAACTCACGCAAAACCACGGAAAAGATGAGCCTGCGCAAATACGATCCGAAGATCCGCAAGCACGTCGAATTCAAGGAGGCGAAGATCAAATAGGCCGGAGCGTCGGCCAGATCGTAACAGGGGCCGCGGCTCGCTGGACGGCCCTTTTTCGCTGCGCTCGGCTTGCGAGGGCGTGCGTTAGCCGATATTTAACCCTATGGCAGAAATGTGGCGCTTGGGATCGCCTTCAGGTGAGCCGCGCGAGAAGGTCCAAGCCATGACGCCATTTCGTTTCCCCCGCCCAGTAACCGTCGCCGGCCTGGTGCTGCTCGGGATGCTCCCGGCCCAGGGTTCGGTGCACGCCGCGGGCGCCGAGCCGTTGCTGCGACCGACGCCCCTGGTGCTGAAGGACGGGCGGATCGCCAACGTATCGATTTACGTGCTGCCGTTTGCCGCCGGTCAAGCTGAGCTCGCCGCCGAGCCCGCGGAATACCTCGCCAAATTGACCCGCACGGTCGGTACCGATTGTTTTCTGACCGCGCAGGTGATCGGCCATATCGCTTCCGATGAAATCGCCGACGAGGATACGTTGGACGCGCATCGGCTGGCGCGCTCGCGTGCCGATGCGGTGCAGGCATCGCTGGTCAGGGGCGGCCTGCCCGCGAAAGCCATCGCGAGCGTGTGGGACTGGCAGTTCATGGTGCGCGAGCCGCGCGCCACGCTCTGGGTGTTCGAGTTGACCGCCGGCGAGGATTGCGAGGGGCGGCAGCTGCAGGGGGATCTGGTGGCCGAGGCGCAGGGCAACCCCGCGCCCGAGCATGCGCCCACGCCCGCGATGGTGCCTGCGGAGCCCCCGACCGCGCCGGCTACGAAACCTGAGGTTGCGGCAGCGAAGCCAGCAGTCACGGCGACAAAACCAGCGGCCACGGCCATGAAGCCGGCGACGACAGCGCGGGGCGACGCGGCTTCGCAGGCTGCCGAATCCTCCCCGGCTCCGGCGGCACAGTTGCCAGTCGTGGCGCGCGTCGAGACGGTTCCCCCGGCGACCGAGTCTGCGGCGGCCCGGGCTCAGCCGGAGCCCGGCCAGACGGCCCGAGGCGCGACCAACCTCGCCGCGGCCGCGCCTGCGGCCGAACCGGAGACGTCGGCACGGGCCCGACCCGGCGAGCAACCCGCCACGACCGAGCCGCAGACTGCGGCGGCCCCTGCAACGAAGCGACCCGCTGCGACCGAACCGAAGAGCGTGGCGCGGGCCCAGGCCGCTGAGCAGCTCGCCACGACCCAAGCGCAGGCCCAGGCAGCTGAGCAGCCCGCCACGACCCAAGCGCAGGCCCAGGCACTGGCCCAGGCCGCTGAGCAGCCCGCCACGACCCAAGCGCAGGCCCAGGCACTGGCCCAGGCCGCTGAGCAGCCCGCCACGACCCAAGCGCAAGCGCAGGCACCGGCCCAGGCCGCTGAGCAGCCCGCCACGGCGCAAGCGCAGACGATGGCGCGCGCTGAACCCGTCGAGCAAGCCGCCATCGGAGCAGCCCCTGCGGCCACTGCCCAGTCGTCGGCCAAGCCGTCGACCGACGACGGCAAGGTCGAGTCCGGTCCGCAAGGCGGCTTGATCATCACCTTCGCCACCAACAGCAGCTATTTCCCGTCCGGGGCGGCGGCCCGGCTGCGCGAGCTGCTCGCGGGCGCCAATGGCGAGAAGCGATATGAGGTGACCCTGCAGGTCGCGGTCAGCGGCACGACCCAGGTGGTCGGCGCCAAGTCGGCCGATGAGGCGGCCCGCTACAACAAGTGGTTGGCCGACCGGCGGGTGGAACGCGTGCAGGCATGGCTGGCCAAGAATGCCGGTGCGCAGGCGCTGTCGGTCAAGCCGGAGTACGTGGCCAACGACGACTCCCGGCGGCTGACCGTGCGCCTCGCCCCGACCGGCTAGACCCACGCTCCATCGGGCGCGGACCCCGCCGGCTACGGGGCGCGTCGGTGAGCGTGGCCCGATAGGAGCCTCTGCTCTCAGGCATGATCTGACACCTGCTTGCACCCGTGGCCGCGTGCGGGTTCCGCTAGGGCCCCCCTCCGGTAGCGAGCCGACGAGCCCCTGCGGCGCATCCCGCGTCACGACGCCGACAGCTCATTGAGGGCACCGGTCCCGATCCCGCGGATCGAAACCAATTCCCTGCCGATCGTCAGCCGCGCACCTCTGCGCGACCACGCACGGCATCAGGACCCTCGCCGGAGCATGGGCGCAGCCATTACCTTCGGATGACAGCGCCATTCCGAGCGGTTCTCGGGTCTGGCGCTGTCGGCAGCACCACTTATGCTGGCGGCATGGCGATCGCGTTGGGCATCGACCTCGGCGGCAGCAAGATCGAGATCATCGGGTTGGACGAGCGCGGCGCGGTGCTGCTGCGGCGCCGCCGGCCGAGCCCGCGCGGCAGCTATGGCAATACCCTGGACGCGATCCGCACGCTGGTCGCCGAGGCCGAGGCGGAGCTCGCTACGCGCGGCACCGTGGGCATCGGCACGCCGGGCGCGATTTCGCCGGCGACCGGCCTGCTCAAGAACTCCAACTCGACCTGGCTCAACGGCAAGCCCCTGGACCGGGATCTCGCGGCGGCGCTCGAACGACCGATCGCGATGGCGAATGACGCCGACTGCCTGGCCCTGTCAGAGGCGACCGACGGCGCCGCAGCGGGCGCTGCGACAGTGTTCGCAGTAATTCTCGGCACCGGCGTCGGCGGTGGCCTGGCGATTCATGGCAAGGTGCTCGCCGGGCCGAACGCGATCGCCGGCGAATGGGGCCACAACTCTCTGCCCTGGCCGGAGACCGACGAACTGCCAGGCCCGCCCTGCTACTGTGGCTTGGCCGGCTGCATCGAGACCTGGCTGTCCGGCCCAGGTCTGGCCAGGGACTATCGCGCGCACACCGAAGTCGAGCGGGAGCCGCCGGCGATCGTCGTCGCTGCGGCGATGGGGGATGCGGCGGCCGACGCGGCGCTGCGTCGCTACGAGCTGCGCCTGGCGCGCGGGCTGGCTGCGGTCATCAACCTGCTCGACCCACAGGCGATCGTGCTCGGCGGCGGCCTGTCCCGGCTGACCCGCCTGTACACCGCCGTGCCCGCGATCTGGGATCGCTTCGTGTTCTCCGACACCGTGCGCACGCCGCTGCTGCCCGCGATGCACGGCGACTCCTCCGGGGTGCGGGGCGCCGCTTGGCTCGGCCGCCATCGCGCGCTCAGCCCGCCAGGCTAACAGGGGGGGCGCGCGATCATCTCCAGCTTGTCCAGCACCGCATCGAGGCGAAACTCGCCGTAGTCGAGCAGGACATCGCGGATCACGCCGCTTTCATCGAGCAGGAACTCCGCCTCGAACTTCGGCGTGTCCGACCGCTCGTGCAGGTCGTAGTAAGCCATGCTGACCGGCCACGCCTGCGCGCGCGCGCCCGGCCGCTCGGTCGAGAGTTCGATCATGCGCGGCTGGCCGATCACCGAAGTGATTTCGGTCAGCGCGTCGAACCCCGCGCCATCGAACACCCGGTGACTGACGAACTGTTCGCCGGCGACCGCTTTGGCCAGGACCTGCTGCATATGCTCGGTCGGAAAGATCGTGCCGGCCGGCAGATCGACCCGACGCACGCCTGGCGTCGTGAAGTTGGCCGCGCCGCCTCGAGGCCGTTCGAGCCCGGCCTCGCCGCGGAACTCCTCCTGCAGCTGGCGGTCGTCGTAGCTGCGGTAGGAGAAGCGCATGCGCGAGCCATCCAGCGACTCCCAGCTGCTGAAGCGTACGTCGTGGCCCAGATTGCCGCCTTCCTGCAGGGTGCCGACGAACGCCAGGCGCTGGCGGGACAGCCAACCATCGCAGGCGAGCCGCCACTCGATCACGAGTCCGCCCTGCACCTCGATGAACGGGTTGCCGACCGCCGTCTGGTCGGCGAGCGCCAGGCGATAAGCCGCGACGTGCGGCTCGAGCGTGGCGGCGGCGGCAGGCCCCGGCGCAGCGAGCAGCGCCGCGAGCAAGCCGAGAAAGCGCAATCTGGCCATCAGGCCCTGCTTCTCCGTTCCATGCTGCAGCGCATCGTGGCATGTCGCGGGGGTATGGGGTAGGAAAAACGCTCTGAGAGGGCGGATTTGAGCTGATGCCTCCCATCGTTCTGGTGACCCGAAGGCTGCCCGAGGCGGTCGAGGACCGGCTGCGCCGCGACTACACGCCGCGCCTCAATCCCGATGATCGCTCCTATGGCCCCGACGAACTGATCGAGCGCAGCGCCGACGCCAGCGCAATCCTGACCTGCGCCACCGACCCCTGGCCCGCCGCGCTGATCGAGCACCTGCCGGACACCGTCCGCGCGATCGCAACGTTTTCGGCCGGCCACGAGCACATCGACCTGGCGGCGGCGAGCGCGCGCGGCATCACGGTCACCAACACGCCGGATGTACTGACTGAGGCCACCGCGGATCTGGCGATGCTGTGCCTCCTCGGGGCGGCGCGGCGCGCGTTCGAGGGCGAGACCTTGATTCGGACCGCTGAGTGGGCCGGCTGGACGCCCACGCAGCTGCTTGGCCTGGAGCTGAACGGCGCCACGCTCGGCATTGTCGGCATGGGCCGGATCGGCCAGGCGGTGGCGCGGCGCGCCCGCGCCTTCGGGATGCGCGTTCACTACTTCGGCCGTCGGCGGCTGCCGTCGGCGCTCGAGCAGGGCGCCTGCTTTCACGAATCTCTAGCGTCGCTGTTACCTCAGGCGCGGTTCCTCAGCCTGCACTGTCCGGCCACGCGGGAGACCACGCGCATGATCAACGCCGACACGCTCGCGCAATTGCCCCGCGGCGCGGTGCTCGTGAATACTGCTCGCGGCGCGCTGCTCGACGATGAGGCGGTCCTCGCCGCGCTGGACGATGGCCGGCTGTTTGCGGTCGGTCTCGACGTCTACGCCGATGAGCCGAAGCTGCACCCGGGCTACCGCGCCCGGCGCAACTGCTTCCTGCTGCCGCATCTCGGCAGCGCCACGATCGAGACGCGCACGGCCATGGGGTTTCGCTGCCTGGACAACCTGGATGCGGTGCTGGCCGACCGCCCCGCGCCTGACGCCCTGAACTAGCGCGGCACCGCGACTTCCCCGAGAAGAGCCGATGGCAAAGACGCCCCCTATGGTGCTCAACGAAGACGAAGCGCTCGAGCTTCTCGCCTTCCTCATCACCGCCGCCCGGACGCAACTCGACGAGGCGTCCGAATATGGCTCGCTCCGCCTGCTCACGGCCGCCAACCGGCTTGGGGACGCGATGGCGGAGCGGGTCTCCCCGGCGACGCGGGCCCTCCTGACCGGGCCGCTGCGAAAGGTTCCCGAGCTTGCCGTGCGCACCGCCGACCTGGCGGATTATACCGCGGCCCTCGACGACCTGTGCCGCGCCGTGGGCGAGCATCTCGTCGGCCACTTCGGGGTCGACCGGAGCGTGCCGTGACCGGGGCCGACGCGGCGCCGTCGGCGCCGAACCCGGTCCTCGCCGCCATTCGCAGCCGGCGCATGGTGCGGGCCATGATCGACCGGCCGATCGAGCGCGCCAAGCTCGAGAAGGTCCTGGAAGCGGCCCGCTGGGCACCAAATGCGGGGAATCGCCACCTGCACCGCTTTGTCGTCGTGCAGGATCCGCTGACCCTGCGCGTGCTGCGCATGGTGGCGCCCGGCATGTTCCAGCGTCCTGCGGCAGTGGTGGTGATCTGCATCGACCAGGGGCGGGCCGTCAGCTTCGGCATGCGGCCGACCGTGAAGGGGCTGTACATCGACGTCGGCACCGCCGCCCAGACGCTGCTTCTGGCCGCCCAATCTTTGGGCCTTGGCGCCGGCGTAGTCACGTCCTTCAGCCAGGCCGCGGTAATGCGGGTGCTGAACATCCCCGGCCACCTGAGCCCGGAGATGTTCGTCTGCCTCGGGTATCCGGCCGCCATCCAACCGCCGGGCATGCGGGCCCGCACGCGGGTGACCTGGCAGAGCCTCACTGACTGGGAGCGCTTCCCGGCGGGCGACGACGCGCGGAGCTGATCGCGACAGTCGATCGGCCACGATCGCGCCATCCTGCGGCTCGCGGGATCGGGCAAGCTTCAGGCCAATATCGATTTCGCCGCCTCGAGCCGGCGCGCCGCCCTCTCCCGCTTGATCGTCCGCGCGCAGCTCATCAGGTCGTTCTTGGGTCCGGTCGCCATGACTTTCGTGCGATGCTCGGCCGCGTGGACGTGACCGTGCGCGGACCCGCTGCGAGGAAGCAGCGGCACGGCGGGCGCTGTCAGCCCGCTCAGGCGGCGCTGCGGCTGGTCGCGGCGAAAATCGTGAAGGCAAGGCAGGCGAGCGCCGCGAAGATCGGCAGACCGTGCGCCGAGAGGTCCATCGCCAAGCCGGCGAGCGCCGGACCAAGCAGCGCGCCCACGCCCCAGACCAGGCCCATCACCGCGTAGATGCCAACCAGTTCGGCGCCGGTGAAGCGGCTGCCCACCACCGCCATCATCAACGTATAGACCCCGACGAACATGCCGCCCCAGAGGAACAGCACCGGGTAGGCGATCCAGGGGTCGTTCAGGAGTAGCGGCCAGAGCAGCGCGCCGCCGACGGTCACGAGGCCAAGCGCGATGGCCAGGCGAAGCCGATCCATGCGGTCGCCAAGCCAGCCGATCGGCAGCTGCAGGAGGATCGCCCCGAACATCAGGCACGAGATCAGGCGCGTTCCGCCCTCCTCGGTCCAACCCTGGGCGATCGCGTAGAGCGGCAGGAAGGTGAGGCCGGCCGTCTCAATGCCGGCGTTCAGCCCCTCGGCGGCGATCGCGACCGGAGCGAGCCGCAGCAGGTGGAGCAGGTTGCCGGGCCGTTCGTCGAGGAACACCGGGGCGATGACTCTCGGCGAGACGATCAGGAGCGCCGCCGCCAGCGCCAGCCCGGCGCCGATCCAGTACGGCGTCGCGCCCGCGGAGCCGACCGCCGAGAGGATCAGCGGCCCGAGCGCGAACCCCACCGACAGCGCGGCCACGTACGTCGCCATCGAGCGGGCGCGGGTGCGCTCCTCGCTCAGCTGGTTGACCCAGGTCTCCGACAGCGTGAACAGCGCCTCGGAGGCGGCGCCGAGCAGGAAGCGCAGCGGAAACCACAGCCAGATCCCGGGCATGGCCGGGAAGAGCGCCAGCACCAGCGCCGCGACGACGAGCGCCGCGAACGTCATCCGCCGCGGTCCGATCCGCCCGACCACGCGTGGCAGGACCGGCGCGATCGCCAGCACGCCGAGCGCATGCATGGCGGCATTGATGCCGATCAGCGAGCGCGGGGCGCCGCGCTCGGCGAGATCGAGGGCGATCAGCGCCGCGCTCAACGAATAGGTCAGACCGAACACCGCCGCCGTGGCGATCACTGCGGCAAGTGATGGCAGATGACCGCGAGCGGCCGCCGCCGCGGGGGCGGTCATGCCGGCCGCTTCGCCATCGCGCCGTGCCCGCGGCGCAGGTGCCGCAGCGCCACCTGCACGCGCCGCCGCCAAGGGCTCCGCTGCGGCTCGACGAGTTCGCGCAGCGCCCGCGCATAGTCGAGCACCAGGCCGGGCGTCCAGGTCATCGATTCGGCGCGCGCGCGCAGCAGGGCGGCGACCCACAGGTCGGGGTTGCCCAGCAGGCGCCAGAAGCGGCCCCATCCCGCGTCCGCGCCAAGCGTGCCCTCGAGTGCCGCCTCGAGCGCCGCAGCCACCGTGACCGAGCAATTGCGGTTGGTCAGATTGTAGGTGTCGTCGGCGCGGTAAGCCTCCCAGTGCGCGCGCAGCCGGCCGGCGTCGTACATGTGAAAGTCGACGCGAGCATCCGCCGGGCACCAGTCCTTCGATTCGAACGCGTAGGACGGCTGGAAGTGGCCCTTGACGTCGTTGTCGGGGGTCGCCCGGAACAGACGGGCGAATTCCTCGGGCGAATGGTCGAGATCGAGCGCAGGGTAGTGGCTGATATAGATGTCCGGCGGCAGCTCGAGCGCGGCATGACCGGTCGAGATCATGCCCTTGCCGTCGACCGCGGCGATGTAGCGGTCGATCAGCAGCCGATGCGCCGAGCGCGGGCTCGCCGCCGACCCGACCGGGGTCCAGACGTGGACGATCAGCGGCGTCGTGTGCTGCGCGGGCGCGGTCGGCCGGGCGGGCGGCAGCGCGAGACCGTGCCAGCCGCGGTGCTCGAACACCGGCAGGTTGACCACCGGCGTGTCGTACTTCAGTTGCCGCAGGCGCAACCCGATCCTGAGAATGGTCCATCCGGACAGCAGCAGCGCCACGCCGATGCAGAACGGGACGGACTGGTGGTAGCCGACCGGCCAGTCGGAAATGACGAACCCGCCGAGGCAGAGCTCGAGGGCGCCGCCGACGGCGACCAGCTGCCACTTGGGGAAGCGCACGATGCTCGCGGTGGCGATCCGCATGGCGCCGTCAATCAGGAAGGCGAGCCCGAACAGCAGGCTGTCCTCGATGTCGAAATGGACGGGAAAGTCCAGGATCATGCTGCCCAGCACCACGAGCGCCAGCGCCTTGATCAGGACGGTGTAGCCGCGCCGGTGCGGTGCCAGCGTGAACAGCGCGAGCGCCAGGAAACCCTCGAACAGAAGCAGGATCGCGAGCGTCTCGACGGCAACGACATCGAGGCCGTTTGAGGCGTCGACCATGATCGCGAGCCCGAGCCCAATCCATAATGTCCCGAGCACCACGAGCGCGCGCCACTTGCGTCTGAGCACCCGAGCACCGACGAGTAGCATCGCCAGTCGGATCATGATCTGCTCTACGCCGCCGCCACTCTCCCCGCCTTGCGCCGCGGAGCCTAGCAGGCGTGAACCGTACGGTCTACCGGAGCCGGCGCTCGAGAAGCCGGCGCCGCGCGCCGGATCACGCCTGATCGCGCTGTTTCGCGTCCGTCGGGACGGCTAGCGCGGCTGGGCGGGCGCGGGCTGCTGCTGGGTCATGCTGTGGATGCCGCCACCGCCGTGCACGAGGTCGCTCGCCTCGATCTGGATGGCGTGCCGATCTGCAAACGCGGCGCTGATGGCGTCGTGGGCGGCGTTGTCCATCGGGTCGCCGAACATCGGTAGGACGACCGCGCCATTGGCCACGTAAAAACTGAGGTAGGAGGTGGTCAGGCGGCGTCCGTCCGGCCCAAATCGCGCTTCCGGCTGCTCCACCTCGATCACCTGAAGCTCCCGCCCCGCGGCATCGCGCGCCTCCCGCAGCCGGGCGAGGTTGTCCCGAAATCCAACGCAATTGGCATCTTTCTCGTCGCGGCAGGTCAGGACCATGGCCACGCCTGGCCGCACGAAGCAGGCGACATTGTCGACATGGCCGCCGGTCGGATCGCCCTCGAAACCGTGCTCGAGCCAGATCACCTTTGCTGCGCCCAGACAGTCGGCCAGCACTCTTTCCACTCCAGGGCGGCCGATGCCGGGATTGCGTTTCGGATCGAGCACCGAGGGCGCGCACACCAGGGCGGTACCCTCACCGTCGACGTGCACCGCGCCACCCTCGAGCACCAGCGGCGCGGTGAAGCGCCGCACCTGCAGCCGCGCGCAGATGATTTCCGCGAGCCGGGCGTCCCGCTCGTGTGCCGGCGTCCTCTCGCCGTAACCGTTGTATTGCCAGTCGACGCCGGCCAACGACCCCGCCTGGTCGATCACGAAGGTGGGGGCGACGTCGCGGATTCGGGAATCGTCGTGCTCCAACGGCAGCACCGAGATGCCTTGCCCACAGTGCAGCGAGGCCTCGGCGGCGAGGTCCGGGCGCGCGATCATGGTCACTGGCTCGTACGCGCCGATCGCCTTCGCGATCTCGGCGCAGGCCTTGCGCGCCGCCGTCATACGCTCGCCCCACAGCTCGGTCCGGGAGGGCCAGGCCATCCAGCACCGGCTGTGCGGACCCCATTCGGCCGGCATGGCCAGACCCGGCGCGCGCGGTGTGGTCACGGGCGGCGTCCTCCACGATTGCCCAACCTCAGAGTGCACACGATGCCGGCGGTTGTCGATTCACTTACACCCCTGGCGGGTCGCGCGACGGCGGGTTATCGTCCGGCCGCGTCCACGCCGACAGCGGGAGAGCCGAGTGAGCAGCGCGATCGAGCAACGCCTGGCGGCGCGCGGCCTTGAGCTGCCCGCCGCGCCGGCGCCGGCGGCCAACTACATCCCTTACACGATCAGCGGCAAGCTGCTGTTCGTCGCCGGCCAGCTGCCGTTCGTAGGCGGCCGGGTGGCGGTCGCCGGCCGCCTCGGCGAAGACATCAGCCTGGAGCAGGGACAAGAGGCCGCGCGCATCTGCGCCCTCAATCTGCTCGCGCAAGTCAGAGCCGCGTGCGGCGGCGACCTGGGCGGGCTCGCGCGCTGCCTGAAGCTCGGCGGGTTCGTCAGCTGCACCCCCGAGTTCGCCGAGCATCCGGCGGTGATCAATGGCGCATCGGATCTGATGGTCGAGGCCATGGGCGAGGCGGGGCAACATGCACGCTTTGCAGTCGGCTGCGCGAGCCTGCCGCGCAATGCTGCGGTCGAGGTTGAGGGCATCTTTGAGCTCGCCTGAGCGCGCGCTGTCCGGCGCCGACGACCTCCAGGTCAAGCTGGTCCAGGGGATCGGCCAGATCAAGGCGCGCGACTGGGACGCCTGCATCGGCCCCGAACAGCCGTTCCTCCGCCACGCCTTTCTTTCCGCGCTCGAAGACAGCGGCTCGGCGAGCCAGCGCACCGGCTGGCTGCCGCTGCATCTTGTGGCCGAAAGCGGGGGCGAGCTGATCGGCTGCGCACCGATGTATCTGAAGAGCCACTCCTATGGCGAGTACGTGTTCGACTGGGGTTGGGCGAACGCCTATGAGCGCGCCGGCGGCAGATACTATCCCAAGCTTCAGGTGGCGGTGCCGTTCACCCCGGTGCCGGGGCCGCGCCTGCTGATCAGGCCGGATTGCGGCGGCGCGGCGCGCGCCATGCTCGTCCACGGCCTGGTCAGCGCGGCAGAGCAGCTCGGCGTGTCGTCGCTGCACGTGACCTTCTGCCGCGAGGACGAGTGGCACGAGCTCGGCGCCGCCGGCCTGCTCAAGCGCCAGGGTCTGCAGTACCACTGGCACAACCGCGACTATCGCGATTTCGACGATTTCCTTGCCTCGCTCAAGCACGGCCGGCGCAAGACCATCCGCAAGGAGCGGGAGCGGGTCAGAGAGCAGGGCCTGAGCATCGAGGTGCTGACCGGCGCCGCGCTCACGCCCGAGATCTGGAACGTGTTCTATCCGTTCTACCGCTCCACCGTCGACAAGCGCTGGGGCGGCGCGTACCTGACCAAGCGCTTCTTCGAGCGGCTGGGCGAGACGATGCCCGAGCAGGTCGTGCTCGTGCTCGCGCGCCATGAGGGCCGCTACGTTGCGGGCGCGCTCAACCTGATCGGGGAGGACACGCTCTACGGGCGCGTCTGGGGCTGTCGGCGGCAGTTCGAGTTCCTGCATTTTGAGGCCTGCTACTATCGGGCGATCGAGTTCGCGATCGAGCGTTGTCTCGCCCGCGTTGAGGCGGGCGCGCAGGGGCCGCACAAGCTGCAGCGCGGCTACGAGCCGGTGCCGACGTACAGCGCGCACTGGATCCGCGACCAAGGCTTCCGCGCCGCGGTCGAGCGCTTCCTCGCGCAGGAGCGTGCCGAATTGGCGTGCGAGATGGCTGAGCTGCGCGAGCTGCTGCCGTACCGTCAGAGCAATGATATTCGGGTCGGCGGCAAGGGCGTGTGACGGGCCCCGAGAGTGGGTCTGATGGGCAGTGACGGCGATCAAGCGCGTCTTCTCGCCGAGCACCCCGGAGCTGCGCCTGCTGCCGATCGGCGACCCGGACGCCCGACAAGGCGCGCGCTGGCGCGGCCGCATCATCCGCACGGCGATCTACGGCCGGTCTGCGGTCGCCGCCGCCGTCCACTTCGGGCTGCCGCGGGCGGTCGCTGATCTGTGGTTGAACGCGCTGTTCATCGTGGTCGCCGCTATGGGCGCGCTGGTTATCGCGCGGATCCGGCGCTCGGTCGCCGCCGCGATCGAAAGCTCGGCGCAGAGCGCCGCAGTCCGCTCCTGCGCTGGCTGCCCTGGCCGGCCATTGCCCGCATCTGGCACCTGCTGGCGCTGGCGTACTTCGCGTTCGTAGACCTAGTGTGGCGCTCGGCGGGCCCGGCGGCTTTCGGACGCTGATCCTCAACACCCTCGCGACCGCCGCGATCGCGTTCGCCGTCGCCCTGGCCCTCAACGTGATCAGAGAGCGAGCGCAGACCGCCACCCGATCGAGCGAACCGGCTGGCCCGGACACGCCGCTGATCGAACAGCGCATCGCCAGGTCTCGATCCTTGCTCGCCGCCTCCCGCCCTGGCGGGGTCGTGCTCGTCGCGCTGCTGGCGCTGCTCGAAGTGTGGGGACTGGACGTGGTCCGCTGGTTGGGCAGCGACGCCGGCGGCAGGGTGCTCCCTCAGCTGGTGACAATTGCTCTCGTGCTGGTCTTCACGCGGATCGTGCGGGAGGCCATCGATCTGGCGATCGAGCGCTCGGCGACCCGAGCGGGATGCGGAGGGCCGGCCGCGCCTCGGCGGTCGGACGCGCACTCTGCTCAACCACACCCGGCGTTTCGCGCCGGTATTCCTCGGAATAATCGCGCTGTTCCTCATTCTCGCCGAGATCGGGGTCAATATCCGCCACTGCTGGCCGGCGCCGGCGTGATCGGCCTGGCGATCGGGTTCGGCTCGCAGCGGCCGGCCCAGGACATCATCACCGGCACGTTCGTTCTGTTCAGCGACACATTGCACGTGGGCGACGTGGTCGAAGTGACCGGACGGTCAGGCGTGGTCGAGGGGGTCGCAGTACGGACGATCGTGCTGCGGGATTACGGCGGTAACGTGCATACCATCCCGTACAGCGCGATCCATACCGTGACCAATCTGACCAAGGACTTCTCCTATGCGGTATTCGAGATCGGCGTCAGCTACCGGGAAAGTGTGGACGAGTTGATGCAGGTCCTGCACGATCTCGGGGCCGAGATGCCCCCGACCCCCACTTCCGCCGGCTGATTCTGGCGCCGCTCGAGGTCGCCGGCGTGGACCGTTTCGCGGATACCGCCGTGGTGATCAAGGCGCGCTTCAAGACACGCCCGCTACGCCAGTGGAGCGTGTCGCGCGAATTCAATCCACGGATCAAAAAATCGTTTCGACGAGCTGGGCATCGGGTTCCCGGCGTCGGCGGCCCCGTCTGCTGCCGCCGATCAGGAGAGCAACCCGCCTGCGCAGGTGGAAGCGGGTCATGCCCAGCCCCCCACCGCCGCGCCGGTGACGAGGCCGCCGCCAGTCCAGGCCAGGCCAGATCGGGCACGGGCCGGCGGTGACTGAAGCCCCCGGCCGGCAATATCGGCGCCGCCCACTGGCCGGCCTCGCGGCCGCGCTGTTCTCGTCTGCCGTGCTGCTTGCCGGATGCGGCGAGCAATCGCCCCCGGCCGCAACGGCGCAGGCCGAAGTCGCGACGACGCCCGAAGGCGCCGCGCCGGGGTTCGAAGTCCCCTACCAGCTCTCGATCGAAGGAGTGGCCGACGCGACGCTACGCGAGTTGCTGAACGAGGTGTCGGAGACGCGACGACTGATCGATCGCCCGCCGCCCAGTCTGACCAGGCTGCGGCGGCGCGCCGAGGATGACCGCGTGCGCCTGGACCGGGCGCTGCGCTCGCAAGGCTACTATGCCGCGCAGATCGACCTCTCGGTCGACGGCGAAGCCAAACCGGTGAAGGTCGTGTTCAAGATCGATCCCGGGCCTCGTTACCGGCTGCGCGAAGTGGCGATCGAGGTCGCCCCGCCCGGTACCGACCTGCCGCTGCTCACTCCTGCGGAGCTGGGCATCGCCCCGGGCACGCCGGCGGTGGCACAGACCATTCTGGACGCCGAGACCCGGCTCGTCGAGCAGGCCAAAGCCCGCGGCTACGCGCTCGCCGAGGCGGGCGAGCGGCAAGCGGTGGTCGACCACGACGCGGATGCCATGGACCTCACGCTGCGGCTGAACGCCGGCCCGCCGGTGCACTTCGGGGCGATCGAGGTGAGCGGCCTCGATCAGGTGCAGCGCAATTTCGTTGAACGACGCCTGCCCTGGCGGCCGGGCGAGCTCATCACCGCCGAGCGCCTCGAAGCAGGCCGGCGCGCCCTGCGCGAGACCGGCCTGTTCAACGCTATCAACGTGCGCCTCGGCGGCACGCCCGATGCCGCGGGCAGAGTGCCGGTGAGCGTGGTCGTCACCGAGCGCAAGCACCGCTCGCTCGAGTTCGGGTTGCGCTATCAGACCGACGAGGGCCCGGGCGGCAACGTCGCCTGGGAACATCGCAACTTTTTCGGTCGCGGCGAGCGGGTTCGGGCCGAGCTCGACGTCTCCGCCATTGCCGGGTTTCTCACCGGCAGCTTTCGCAAGCCGGATGTCTGGATGCGGGATCTGGCGGTGATCGGCGAAGCGCAGCTCGCGTTCGAGAACCCGGATGCTTACGAAAGCCAATCGGCGCGGGCCCGGGTCGGCCTCGAACGACGGTTCAGGGAAGGCATGACGCTCGCCGGCGGCGTCGCGTACCGGGCCGAGCGGGTGCAGGAGGCGAACAGCGGCCGCGAGGACACCTTCGGCCTCGTCTCGCTGCCGGTGCTGTTCAAGTGGGACCGCAGCGACGACCTCCTCGATCCCAAGAGGGGCGGCCGCCTGTCGCTCGACAACGAGCCGTTCGTCGACACGTTCGGCAACGACCTCCTGTTCAACAAGTCGAAACTGGAGTACTCGCACTACTTCGAGGTTCTGGACAAGCCCAGGGTGGTTCTGGCCGGGCGGAGCGCGATCGGCACGCTGTTCGGGGCTGCCCGCGCCGAGGTTCCGGCCAATCTGCGCTTCTATGCGGGCGGCGGCGGTTCGGTCCGGGGCTTCGCGTATCAGATGGCCGGCGAGCTGGACGATCAGCACGACCCGATCGGCGGCCGTTCGCTGTTCGAGGTCTCGGGCGAGGTGCGGGCGCGCGTGACCGAGACGATCGGGCTGGTCGCGTTCGTCGACGCCGGCACGGCGTTCACCTCGACCTTCCCGGACTTCGACGACCAACTCAGGGTCGGGGTCGGACCGGGCGTCCGTTACTTCAGTCCGATCGGGCCATTCCGGATCGACGTCGGCTTCCCGGTGAACCCGCGCGATTCCGACGACGCCTTCCAGCTGTACATCAGCCTCGGCCAGGCGTTCTGATCCCGAAATCGCGATCATCGGTTGTACAATCGTCACGAATTCGTCACATTGAATTCGGAAAAGGCTTGCTGCCGCCCCATGGTACGGTCCACAATCGGCGATAATTGTGCAAAATCCAGTGAGGCGATGGCGAGCGTCGCTTGAGGTTTGCCGTATGCCAGCCGAGATGACCCTCGACAAGCGCGCGTTGCTGGCCAACGTGCCGCTGTTCGGCAGGCTCGAGCCCGACGAGCTGGACCGGCTGGTCGCGTACATGCGGCTCGTCCGCCACCCGGCGCGGACGGTCCTGTTCCGCAAGGGCGATCCGGGCTCCAATCTGATGGTCGTGGTGCGCGGCCGGGTGAAGGTCTGCAGCCACTCCGAGGACGGCAAGGAGCTCGTCCTGAATCTGATCAATGCCGGCGAGGTGGTCGGCGAGATCGCCCTCTTGGATGGCGCCGACCGCACGGCCGATGCGGTCACTCTGACCGAGACCGAGCTGATGGTGCTCGAGCGGCGCGACTTCGTGCCGTTCCTGCAGCGCCATCCCGATGCCTGCATGCGCCTGTTCGCCGTGCTGTGCGAGCGCCTGCGCAAGACCAGCGAGCTGCTCGAGGAAGCGCTCTTCCTGGAAGGCTCCTCGCGCCTCGCCAAGCGCCTCGTCTACCTGGCCGAGGTCTTCGGCAAGCCGGTGGCAGGCGGCGTGCGGATCGACATCCCGCTCTCCCAGCAGCAGCTCGGCAACATGGTCGGGATGTCGCGCGAGAGCATGAACAAGCAGCTGAAGCAGTGGCGTCAGGACGGGCTGATCCGGACCGAGAACAGCCATTACGTCCTGACTGACCTGGACGCGCTGCGCGACATGTGAGGTTCGCTCGCGGCGCCCGGTCGCGGTCGAAATCGAGCGCCGCCGGACCAATATCAATGCCGTGGCACTGAATGACAAGGCGGCCCTCGCAGCAGGCCGCCGAAGATTGCTGCTGCCCACATGATCCGCCGAATCGGCCTGATGCTGGTCTGGGCGCTGGGCGGTGTCGGCCTCGCGCTCGCTGGCGCATTGGCATTCGCTCAGACCACGCCCGGCAAATGGCTGGTCGCCGAGCTGCTGGGCCGCGCGCTCAGCGGCGCCGATAGCACCGTCCGCCTGACCGGCCTGGCTGGCCTGATCCCGTTCGATGTCCGGCTCGCGCAGCTGCGCGTGGCGGACTCCCAGGGTCCCTGGCTGGAGCTGGACGATCTTCACGTGTCCGCCTCAGCTTCGGCGCTGCTGCGCGGGCGCGTCAACATCGGGCGTCTGGGCGCGCGTCGCCTCGCCCTGCATCGCCTGCCGCAGGGCGAGGACAGCGGTGAGGAGCACTTTCCCGAATTACCCCGGTCCGTACCCCCGGTGCTCGTGCGCTCCGTCAGCATCGACCAGCTCGAGGTCGGCCGGGCGATCCTCGGCAAGGACGAGGTGTTCCGATTGTCCGGCGGCGTGCAGACCGGCGCGGCCGGCCGCACGGTCAGCCTTGGGCTCGATCTGCACCGCACCGATCAAGATACCACCCGAGCTTCCATGAACGCGCGGCTCAATCTGGCGGAGCGTACGCTCGCGCTCAATTTCCGTGCCGCCGACAAGGGCGGGCTGCTGGCCCGGCTCACAGGCAGGACGGAGGCCGGCGACATCGCCCTCGAGCTGGGCGGGCACGGCCCGCTCGAGGACTGGCATGGCGACCTTCGCCTGAAAGCGGATGGACTGGCCAGCGCCGATGCACAGATTGCGCTCGCCCTCAACGACGCCACTCGGGCGCACCTGCAGGGGACGCTCGATCCGGCGCCCGGCCTTTTGCCTCCTCCGCTGGCCAGCCTGCTCGGCGATCGCGTGCAGCTCGCGCTGATGGCGGTACGGTCCGAACCGGACCAGCTGGCGATCGAGGAGCTGCGCGCCACCACCGCCCAGGTAATGCTGACCGGCTCCGGTCAGATCGATCTCGCCGGCGAGCGGGTGAGCGCGCGCGCCGGTCTCACAATCGGCGAGCTGGCGCCGCTCGGTGAGCTGGCGGGGACGGCGCTCGACGGATCGCTCGAGCTGACGGCAGAGGTCGACGGTCCCCCGCTGCAGCCCAAGGGCCGCGTCACGGTCACGACGACCGATCTCGCGGTCGGCGCGATGAGCGCGCGAGAGGTCCAGACGACGCTCGACTTCGACCCGCTCGAGCGTCTCGGCGAACCTGGAGCCGAGGTGCAGGTCGCGATCGAAGGTCGGGCGCAGGGGCTGCGGCTGCCGCCGAGGGTCGCATTGCCGCCCCAGGACGTGGTCTGGCAGGGCCGGCTGACCGCCCCGGTCGATGGCGCCGGCACGGTCCGGCTGGAGCGGCTGACTGCGCGCGCCGGCCACCTCAACGCCACGGCGCAGGGCACGCTCGATGCGGCTGCGCTTGGCGGCGAGGCGCAGATCGCGCTGACCGCCGACGCGCTGGCGCCCTTCGCCGCGCCGTACGGCCAGCCGGTCGAGGGCACCGCCGGGCTCCAGGCCAATGTCGGAATTGGCGCGGGCGCCGAGGTGATCAGCATCGACCTGTACGGCGGCACGCACGAGCTGGGAGGTCTGCCCGAGGGGCTGGGCGAGCTGCTCGGGCCGGTCCTGACGCTCGAGGCCAATGCCATCATGGTGCCGGACGACAGCGTCGAGATCACCCACCTGCGGCTCGAGGGCGCCGCCGCCACGCTGGATGGCAGGCTCAAGCTCGGCCTGCCCGCGCAGGCGCTGGACGGGGTGCTGAACATCGACCTTGCGGACATGTCCGCGCTGTCGCCGATCCTCGGCCTCGATCTCGCCGGGCCGCTGAGCGCGCAGACGCAGCTGGGCGGCGCCCTGCCGCGGCCGACGATCGAGCTCGCCGCAGAAAGCCCCGGCCTGCTGATCGCCGGCGAGCAGCTCACTGCGCTCACGCTCACCGCCGCGGTTGAGGGCACGCCAGAGGCCGCCGACGGCAAGCTCCGCCTGACGGCCACGGCGCGGGAGGTTGCGGCCGAGCTTGCGGCCGCCGTCGAGCTGCGGCGCCCCAAGCTGAGCCTTCGCGAGGTGAGCCTGAGCGCGCCGCGCACGCGGGCGAGTGGCAACCTCTCGGTCGACCTGGACCACCGGCTGATCGAGGGCGAGCTGACCGGTCGGATCGAGCAGCTGCGCGACTTGGCGGCGTTGCTGCCGGTGCGTCTCGCGGGCGCGCTCGAGCTCGAGGCGCGCGCCTCGGCCAGGGACGGCGCGCAGACCATCGAGCTCACCGCCCGCGGCCGCGACCTCGCGGGCGATTTCGGGCGGCTCGGCCAGCTCGAGCTGCGCGGCGGCGTCGCCGACGCCCTGAATGCCCCCCGGATCAGCGCCGACCTGCAGCTGAAGAGCTTCGCTCAGGGCGAGGTCTTGCTCACCGACGGCAGCCTCCGCGCCGAGGGGACGCCTCAGGCGCTGAACGTCGCGCTCGCCGCGACCGGCCAGGCCCAGGCACCCTTCGCCCTCGACGCCCGCGCCGGGGTCGCGCTCGGCGAGCGCACTCGCGCGCGCATCGAGCAGCTGAACGGGCGTGTCGCCGACCAGCCGCTGCGCCTCGCCAGCCCAGCGACCGTGACGCTTGGTGGCGGCGCGGTCGCGATCGATGGTCTCAACCTCCGCCTCGGCGAGGCGCGGGTCGTTGGCGCCTTCGAGCTCGGGCCGCAGCAGGTCGCGGCGGACGCCACGCTCGAGCAGCTGCCGCTCGCCTTGCTCGGGCGCATCGGCGCGCCGGAGGTGAGCGGTCGGCTCGGGGGGCGGCTCAGCCTGCACGGGGCGGCGGACAATCCGCGCGGCAGCATCCGGCTGGATGCCACCGAGGTCGCGCTCCACTCGCCGGCGTTCGCCGACGTGCCGCCCGGCCACCTCGCGCTGACCGGAGAGCTGGCCGCGCGCCGCCTGCGCCTCGACCTGCAGGGCGAGGGCGTGAGCGAGCAGCCGATCCGGGCGCGCGCGGAGTTGCCGCTGGTGCTCGACCTGGCGGCCGGCGTGGTCGCGGTCCCGCGCGACGGCCAGCTGGCCGGCAGCCTCGATGCCGAGCTCAGGCTCGCGCGTCTCGCCGACATCGCCGGGCTCGACGACCAGCGTCTCGAGGGGCCCCTCGTCGCGCACCTGCGGATCGGCGGCACGGTCGCCACGCCGGCCGTGAACGGCACCGTGCGGGTCGACGGCGCGCTCTACGAGAACGGCACGACCGGCACCGTCCTGCGCGAGCTGACGCTGCTGCTCGAGGCCGACCGCCAGACCGTGAGGGTCAGGCGCTTCAGCGCGACCGATGGCGCCGCCGGCCGCCTGAACGGCGAGGGCACGATCGGCCTTGACCGAGGGGCGGGATATCCCGTCGACGTGCGCCTGCAGCTCGAGCGCGCCCGGCTGGTCGCCCGCGACGACGCGAGCGCGACGATGACCGGCAAGCTCGCGCTCGCGGGCAGCGGCGCCGCGCCCCGGCTGGATGGCGAGATCACCGTGGATCGCGCCGAGATCGCGATTCCCGAGCGGCTCGGGCCGCGCGTTCCGGTCCTGCCGGTGGAGGAGATCGGCGGGGGGCGCGAGCCCAGCCAGGCGCGCGGGGCTGAGCGCGCGTCGTCGGAGTTCGCGCTCGGCCTCGGCCTCACCGTCGCCATGACCAACCAAGTGTTCGTGCGCGGCCGCGGTCTCGACTCGGAGTGGCAGGGGCGGGTGCGCGTCGAGGGCACGACCGAACAGCCGCGCGCGAGCGGAACCCTGAACCTGAGACGCGGCACCTTTACCCTGCTTAGCCGCCGCTTCGATCTGCGCCGCGGCGTGATCACCTTCACCGGCGAGAGCCCGCCGCGCCCGCTCCTCGACATCGAGGCCGTAGCCCGAAGCCGGGACATCACGGCCGTGGTCCGGATCAGGGGCGAGGCGACTGCCCCCCAGGTCGTGCTCGACAGCGAGCCGCCCTTGCCCCAGGACGAAATCCTGGCGCGACTCCTGTTCAACCGCGCCCCGAGCGAGCTCGGTCCGGGCGATGCGGTCGAGCTCGCGGCCGCGATCAACACGCTGCGCGGCGGCTCCGACCTGCTTGGCGGGGCGCGCCAGGCGCTCGGCCTGGATACCCTCAACGTCTCGGGGCAAGGCCTGACGGACGGCAGAGTGAGCGCGGGCAGGCACCTCAACGACCGGGTCTTCGTCGAGGTCGGCAAGGGCGCCGCCGCCGGCAGCGAGGACGTCAGGCTCGAGGTCGAGCTCCTGCCCAATCTGTCGCTCAATGCCGGCGCCAACGCCCAGGCGCAGAGCGGCGTCGGCCTCAAGTGGCGGTTCGACTACTGAGCGCCGCCTCGCTCGGGCGCCGCGGCCGCGCATCCAAGGCACGCGATGTCGTGCCTGAGCGCATTCTGCGCCGATCTGACCTTGCCTTTGTGCGTCTTGGGCCCGCGTGACCTCGCGCCGTTCCTGCGGCTCGCCGCGGCGCGGGCATTGCTGACGGAGACGGCCGCGCGCGGCGCGGCGCCAACACTGAACAGGGCGTGATCCTTGGCTGGAGGGGATTGGGTGGAGGGTGGTGCGCCCGAACGGACGGCTCGGGAGCAACGCGCAGTCTAGCCGATCTTACGAATGTTGTCATGAGCAAGGCCCGCCGTTCGCCGACGCCCGAGCCGGACCGTCCACGCTATGCGTGAGTACGCCTGGGTCAGGCCGACGACGTCTTGGCACACCAGCGCTGCCTGGCTCACGAGCGGCGAGAATCCGCCGACCTGACGCTGGCTTCGCGTTGAGCAGCGAGGCGGGTTCGGATAGTTCTGATCGAAGCAGGCTCGGCAACCCCTAGCGCGACTGAGCCACCCGACCCCGGGTGCCGCCATGACCCGAAGAACCAAGATCGTCCTGGAGCGCAAAAAGCTTCGTCTGAGCCAGCTCGCCGAGCATGGCAGCATCGCGAGAACGGCATATTTCGAGGAGCTCGGCGCCCTGCAGTTGAAGCTGCAACGTATCCAACAGGCTTACCTGTTCACCGGCGACAGCGCGGTGATCGTGTTCGAGGGTTGGGACGCCGCCGGCAAGGGCGGCACGATCCGGCGCATGTCGGCCGTGCTCGATCCCCGCGGCTTCAAGGTCTGGCCGATCGCGGCGCCGCGCGGGTTCGAGAAGGAGCGGCACTACCTGTTTCGCTTCTGGGAGCGCCTGCCGCCCCAGGGTGCGATCTCGGTGTTCGACCGCTCCTGGTACGGCCGCGTTCTGGTCGAGCGGGTCGAGGCCATGGCCGCCGATCACGAATGGCAGCGCGCCTACGACGAGATCAACGAATTCGAGCGCTTCCTGCTCGACCACGGCACCCGGGTCGTGAAGCTGTTCCTGCACATCACCCAGGACGAGCAGCTGCGCCGCTTCGAGGAGCGCCTGCGCAACCCCCTGAAGCGCTGGAAGCTCAGCTATGATGATTTTCACAACCGCCGCAACTGGTCGCACTATCAGCAGGCGGTCGACGACATGGTCGAACGGACCTCGACCCGGGCGGCGCCCTGGCATGTGATCCCCGCCAACGACAAGAGGTACGCGCGGATCGCGTGCATCCGGATCGTGGCCGAGGTCCTTGCCGCCAACGTCGATCTCGGTCCGCCGCCGCTCGATGAGCGGGCGATCGACGAGATCAAGGCGGTCTTGGGCCTGGACCCGGAGACCCTCGCCAAGGAGGCTCCGGCGGCGCCTGGCCGGCAGCGGGCGCCCGTGCTTGCACCGCCGTGGTCGCGGGCGCGGTGAGGGCTCGGTCGTCCTTCACTCGGTGAAGTAGTCCTCTTCGACCTCACAGCGCCGTCGCCCTTACTTCAGACGGCGACCGTGACGTCCGAGATGGCGAAGATCCGCCAGCCGTCGGCGGTCTTGGTCCATGCGTAGAAAGCGTGGACGTTCTCGATCGGGCTGCCGTCCCGGCGCACCCGCGTGCCGCGCTTCAGGACCAGATGCGCTTTGGTCGCGCTCACCCCCACTACCTCGTATTCCATGCCGATGCTGGTGTGCCAGCCGGTCGCGGCCATCAACGCCGACGGCTTGATCGGATACTCGTCCACCATGCTGACCTTGCCCTCGCCGATGTAGGCAAGCGGGTACTGCACCAATGAGTCAATCGTGGCGAGGTCGTCGGCCAGAAACGCCTGCAGATAGCGCTCGTACGCCTCGATGACTTCGGCTTTGCTCATCGCGATCCCTCCGCTCGACACAGATTTGGCGGGAGCCAGCGATCCTCCCGCCGCCGTTATTCAGCAATGCCGGTCTGGCGCAGGATGCCGCGGTAGATCTCCTCGTCGCCGATCACTCCGACCAGCTTGCCGTCCCCGACCAGCGCGAGCGGGTTGCCGGTGCGGTGGCGGATCTCGAGCGCGGTGCGCAGCTTGATCTCGGGCGGCGCCGCGACCACGACGTCGCGCTCGAGCGCCGCCAGGTCGAAGCCGTCCGCGTAGGACACGATGCGGCCGGGCCGGTCGACGATGGTGACCCCCCGTGGCGCGCCGTCGGCGCCGAGCGCCATCACGACGCGCTGGTTGCGGTCGAGCAGGATCCGATCGCCGCAGCGGGCGATCGAAGCGACCGGGGTCATCAACGAGGTGCCGGTGAGCACGTTCAGCGGGTTCATGTGCGCGACGAAGTCGGCGACATAGTCGTTGGCCGGATTGAGCACGATGTCCTCGGGTTCGCCGTACTGGACGATCCGGCCGGCCTCCATGATCGCGATGTGGCTGCCGAGCTTCATCGCCTCGTCCAGATCGTGCGAGACGAAGATGATGGTTTTCCTGAGCGAACGCTGCAGTGCGAGGAGCTCGTCCTGGAGGCGCGTGCGGATCAGGGGGTCGAGCGCGGAGAACGGCTCGTCCATCAGCAGGATGTCGGCGTCGGTGGCGAACGCGCGGGCGAGGCCGACCCGCTGCTGCATGCCGCCCGAGAGCTCATGGGCGTACTTGCCCTGCCACTGCTCGAGCCCGACCAATTTCAGCTTCTCGGCGACCACCCGGTCGCGCTCGGGCTTGGCCATGCCGCGCAGCTCCAGGCCGAAGCCGACGTTCTCGGCGACCGTGCGCCATGGCAGCAGCGCGAACTGCTGGAACACCATGGCGATGCGGCGGGTGCGCAGCCGGCGCAAGGTCGCGGGATCGCACCGGGCGACGTCGACCGGGCCGCTTTCGTCGTCGACCAGGATCTCGCCGCGGGTCGCCTTGTTGAGGCCGTTGACGCAGCGCAGGAGGGTCGATTTGCCCGAGCCGGACAGGCCCATCAGCACGCAGATCTCGCCTTCCTCGATCGCGATGCTGGCGTCCGCCACGCCGACCACGTGGCCGGTCCGCTCGAGGATCGCCGCGCGCTCCTCGCCGCGATCCAACAACGCGAGCGCCGCGCGGGGGTTCGGCCCGAAGATGATGTCGACGTGGCGGAAATCGACCTCAGGCAAGCGTCAGCTCCCGGCTGCGGCGCCGCGCTGCTTGCACACGCGATCGAGCAGGATCGCGACCAGCACGATCGCAAGGCCAGCCTCGAAACCCTGGGCGATATTGACCGAATTCAGCGCGCGCACGACCGGCTTGCCGAGCCCGCCCGCGCCGACCAGCGCGGCGATCACGACCATCGACAAGGACAGCATGATGCACTGGGTGAGGCCGGCCATGATGGTCGGCATGGCGTGCGGCAGCTCGACCTTCCACAGCAGCTGGCGCCGCGTCGCGCCGAATGCTTCGCCCGCCTCGATCAGCGGCTTGGGGGCCGACGCCACGCCGAGGTAGGTCAGCCGGATCGGCGCTGGGATGGCGAAGATGATGGTCGAGATCAGCCCCGGCACGACCCCGAGACCGAACAGGATCAGCGCCGGAATCAGGTAGACGAAGGTCGGGATGGTCTGCATCAGGTCGAGGATCGGACGGATTGCGGTGTACAGCCAAGGCCGGTGCGCCGCGGCGATGCCGATCGGCACGCCGATCAGCATGCACAGGCCCGTGGCGAAGATCACGAGGGCGAGCGTTTCGACGGTCTCGGCCCAATAACCCTGGTTCATGATCAAGAGGAGCGAGCCGACCACCAGCGCGACCAGGCCGACCGACCGGTGGAGCCAATACGCGAGGCCGGCGAAGATCGCCACCAGCAGCAGAGGCGGCGTCGCGTGCATCAGGTCGATCAGGCCGTCGATCAGGAAGCCGAGCCCGTCCGAGACGGCGTTGAACGCGAACGCGGCATGCTCGTTCAGGAACTTGACGAAGCTCGCGATCCACTTGCCGATCGGGATCTTGTAGGCGGTGAGCCAGTCCTCCATCGCCTCCTCCAGCCGCCGCGGTCACCGGAACGACGCCGAGGTACCTGCACGCTGCCGCGGGCCTATTCGAGGCGTTTCCGCGCGTCAGGAAACGCCCAGATGCTCCTTCACCGCCGGCAGGCCGGGCTCACCCTCGAACGTCGTGACGTCGTTCAGCCAGCGATCCAGCACCTCAGGATGTTCCTTGAGCCAGTTGCTCGCAGCCGCCTCGGCCTCCTGTCCGTCGTTCAGGATCGCGCCCATGATCTCGTTCTCCATGGAGAGCGTGAACTTCAGCTTCTTCAGCAGCTGGCCGACGTTCGGGCACTCCTCGAGGTAGCCCGCGCGCACGTTGGTATACACCGTGGCGCCGCCGTAGTTTGGCCCGAACACCTCGTCGCCGCCCGAGAGATACGTAAGGTCGAAATTGGTGTTCATCGGATGCGGCTCCCACCCGAGGAACACGATCGGCTCCTTGTCCTGCGCCGCGCGCGCCACCTGCGCGAGCATGCCCTGCTCGGAGCTCTCGACCAGCTCGAACCCCTTCAGGCCGAACTTGTTCTCATCGATCATGTTCAGGATGAGGCGGTTGCCATCGTTGCCGGGCTCGATGCCGTAGATCTTGGCGTCGAGCTGGTCGCGGAATTTGTTGACGTCGGCGAAGTCCTTCAGCCCCTGTTCGGCGAGGTAGCTGGGTACGGCCAGGGTATACTTGGCGCCCTCTAAATTGACGCCGACGTTTTCGACCGAGCCGTCCTCGAGATACGGCCGCAGGTCCGCTTCCATGGTGGGCATCCAGTTGCCGAGGAACACGTCGATGTCCTGGTTCTTCAAGCTGGCGTAGGTCACCGGTACGGAGAGGACCTCGACCTCGGGCTCGTAGCCGAGGCCTTGCAGTACCACCGATGCGACGCCGGTGGTCGCGGTGATGTCGGTCCAGCCGACGTCCGAGAACCGCACCGTCCGGCAACTCTCGGGATCGGCCGCATGAGCGGCGCCGCCGGCGAGCAGGAGCGCCACGCCGAGCGGCAGGAGCTGGTGCGCGCGCATGTTTTGGGACCTCCCTCGTTGTCGCGCTTCATGGACGCCGATCACGATCGGCGCTTGTCCGCCAGCCTAATCCGAATCCCGGCGCGGCAAAAGACGGCCGGCGCGTACTACGGTCACCGCGCGGCCCGGACGCTCGATGGGGTGGATTGGTGTGCCTGCGCGAGATGCACTCGGATACCGCAGAGCGCGACAGTGGTGCGCTACTCATCCGCCGCGCCGGCGCGCGGCTCCGTATTCAGCGCCCGATCGAAGCCGGCGGCGGCGCGGCTAGTCTGCGGCGCGGTAGACGAAATCCTCGAGCGACACGGCGTATCTCTCGCCGTCCGCCCGGTAACGGATGCAGTACCGGGTCGGGTAGTAGCCTTCGGTCTCCCATGCCTGCGGCTGTTTGATCGGCGCGCATGTATCGGGTCGGCTCTGGAGATGGGGGAGCATGATCATCGGCTCGTAGAAAATGACGTGGCCGTCGTAGGCGCCGAAGATGAAGTATGGGGGAACACTTGGCCCTGCGTCACCAGTTCGGGCGACTTGGAATCGATCAGACGGTTGCCCATGTCGGGCACCGCGGCGGCGACGTCGATGAGGTCGGAGTGCACGTAGCGGGCGGGCACCGGCGTCTGGGTGCGCTTGAAGTCCGCGCAGTCGATCAGCTCGGAACAGGCGCCCGGCCGGATCTGCGCCACCGCCTCGGGCGGCATGATATAGAAGTGAAAATCATATTGCGGCACCGCCCACGCCGGCGGCGCGGACGGCGGTGGTGGCGCATCGGGTTGAAGTTGATGCTAACCCATTTGAACCGCGTGTTCGCGCGCTGCGCCAGCTCGTGCGACACCGCGAACCGGAGCTCGTAATCGCCGTTGCATTCGCCGTGCGGATCGATCTGGCCGTTGCCGTTCTTGTCGAAGCACCGGCTCCAGGTGTTCGGCATGGTCGGCAGGTCTGCGAGCAGGCCCGGATCGAAGCTCACGCCGATCACCTGCGGCGCGCCGTCGAGCTGCGCATAAACCTAAGCGGAGCCATCGCCGAGCGCCTTGGCCTCGCCATAAACCGTGGCCGCGTCCGCGAGCGCGTCGTTGGCGCCCCATACGGCGAGCGCCGCCACGCCGACCCACAGCCTCCCTGCGCAGCTCATGGTTTCTCCTCCCTGACCCCCGAATGCTCCCTGACGCCAACGATGCCCGCATCGGCCGCGCGGGACAAAACGGCACGGCACGGAAGAGGTAACGTCGCCCGCGCCGGCTTGTGGCTGGTTGCCGACCACCGGGCGCTCGCGCCGTCGCGGGTCTTGGGGTGCTGCGCTAGGGCATCGTGATGCCCCGACGCTGGCGCGCGGATGCTAACTTTACGCCATGCTGTCCGGCAGGACCGCCTCGCGTTCACGGATGAAGGCGAGCAGGGCCTCGTCGATCGCCGGGTCGAGGGCAGGGGGCTCGTAGGAGTCGAGCATGCGGCGTGCCGTCTCGAGCGCCCGCGTGGTGGCGTCCTTGGCGCCGTCCAGCTGCCACTGCTCGAAGCTGTTGTTGTCGGCCAGCTCGGGCATGAAGAACGCGGTCTGGAAATGGCTCTGGGTATGCTCGGTGCCCAGATAGTGACCGCCCGGCCCGATCTGGCGCACGGCGGCCAGCGCCTCGTCCAGGTCGTCGAACTGCGGGCCCCGGCCGAACTTGTAGAACATCTCGATCTGCTCGGCGTCCAGGACGAACTTGGCGAAGCTCGCTGCGAGTCCGGCCTCCATCCAGCCGGCCGCGTGCATCACGTAGTTGGCGCCGGCGAGGAACACCGGCCACATGGTCTGGGCCGATTCGTAGGCGGCCTGGGCGTCGACGGTCTTGGCCCCGCACAGCATGCCCGAGGAGCGCAGCGGGAGCTTATACTTCCGGGCCAGCTGACCGATCGCGTAGTTCATGAAAGCCAGCTCCGGCGTGCCCGCCATGGGCGCCCCCGATTTCATCGACACGGCCGCCAGGAAGTGGCCGTAGATCATCGGCGCGCCGGGCCGGCACAGCTGGGCGAACGCGATCCCGGCCAGCGCCTCGGCATTGAGCTGGGCGAGCGCGCCCATGGCGGACGCCGGCGTGTTCGCGCCGGCCAGCACGAACGGCGCAACCACCACGGCCTGATTCGCGCGCGCATAGACCTTGAGCGCGCCGAGCATGGTCTCGTCCCACACGAGCGGCGAGTTGCAGTTGACCAGCGAGATCATCACGGTGTTGGCGTCGACGAAGGCGTCGCCGAACACGAGCTTGGCCATGCGCACGGCATCCTCGGCGCGCTCCGGCGCGGTCACCGGACCCATGAACGGTTTGTCGGAGTGCTTGAGCGCGCTGTAGGTGATGTGCAGATGGCGCTTGGCCACGGGGATATCGACCGGCTCGCACACTACCGATCCGGTGTTGTGCATCGCCGGCGCCAGATAGGCGAGCTTGTGAAAATGGTGCAGATCGGCGAGCGTGCCGTAGCGCCGCTCGTTGTTGAAGTCATACACGAACGGGGAGCCGTAAGTAGGGGCGAACGCGACCTTGTTGCCGCCGATATCGGTGCTGCGCTCAGGATTGCGCGCGTGCACCACGAACTGGCTCGGATTTCGGGCAACCAGGGGCATGAGCAGCTCGCCCGGGATGCGCACCCGATAGCTCTCCACCTCGGCGCCGGCCGCGCGCCACATCCGGCTCGCCTCGTCGTCGCGGAAGTCGATGCCGATCTGCTCGAGGATGTCGAGCGATGCCCGATGGATCAGCTCCAGGCGCTCGGGATCGAGGATCTCGTAAACCGGCACCGCGCGCTCCAGGACCGGCAGCCAACGCCGCTGCGGCCCGGTCCGCGCCTCGCGGCGGGCAGCTCGGCCGCCGCGTCGTCCCTCTCGCGCTGTGGTCGCCATGGCCGCCCTCACCGATTGGCCCGGAGCCACGTGCCCGGCACTCCTCGCGCCGACCATAAGCGTATTGCCTGGCGTGCACCATGCCAGCGCCGACCTCGAAGCGGCGATTCCGCTTGCCATGAGGTTGACAGTGCAGCGGCGGTCCGGGAGGTTGCCGCGCCAGATACCAGGCTCGTGCGGGTGGACGAGCATGAGACTTACGGCCTCGGTCCGATCGCTAGCCGGCCGGCGCGCCCGCGCGGCAACGAAGGCCCTGCTCCTGACTTGCGCGCTCGCGGGCATCGCTGTCGCTGCGGGCGCGTATGCCGGCGCAGGCGATGCGCGCGCGCCCGGCGCGTCGTTGCGGGTGGCCAGCTACAACGTTCAGTTCGTCACTCCGGATCTGCCGTTGTTAAGTCATGTGCTGCGCGAATGGCCGGGGCACAAGCCGAACGTCGCGGAACGCGCGGAGGCGATCGCCGAACGTCTGGCGTGCTTCGACATCGTCGCCTTGCAGGAAACCATCAACGACCAGCGGCGTCGCGAGATCCTCGAGCGGCTCGAGACCGCGGGCCGCGACTGCGGCAGGCCCTCGCGCCTGCCGTCCGGCCGCATGTTCGCGTTCGCCCAGGGCCCAAGCATTGAGGGAGGCTCCTGGCTGCCGCTGGTCGGCAACGAACTGACGCTCGCCAGCCGGTTGCCGATCGTGCGCACCGGGAGTCACATTTACACGCACGCCGCCGAGGAGGATGTGCTGGCAGCCAAGGGGGCGCTCCACGCGCGCCTGGCGCGTGGCGACGACACGATCGACGTGTTTGTGACGCACCTGCAGGGGGGCGACGAGCACGGCGCGGTGCGGCGCGCCCAAATCGAAGAGCTCGCGTCGTTCATCCGGCGCGAGGCGAAGGGTGACGCGAGCCCGGTCATCGTGCTCGGCGACTTCAACGTCCGGGGCAGCCGCGTGGACCGCGAGGATCCGCGCTCCGACTACCACTTCCTGCGTCGCACGCTCGATGCGGCGGTGGCGCCGCGCCGCTTTGCCGACTCCTGGCTGGCGACACACGCCGAAGACCCGGAGACCGGCAGCGGCACCAAGCCGCGCGTGCTCGCGGACGGCACGCTGCGCCCGCACGAAGACCGCGTCGACTACCTGTTCCTTGCCGGCGCCGCCGCGGCGCCGCGCTCAATGCGGATCGATTTCTTCACGAGCGGTCTGATGGTCGATGGGGTTTCGGTCGGCGCTCTGTCCGACCACGCCGCGCTGCTGGCCGAGATTTCGTGGAGCAGTACGCCTGAACGAGCACGCATCGCGGGTTCCGACCCATAGCTGTCTCGTCAATCCCCCAGCGTGTAGGCACAGGACGGATCGTCGATCGGGTGCGTGAGCACGCGCTCGTAGAAGGCGCCGGCGCGCCGTGTGATCTTCGGTACGTCCTCGGCTAACAGAAAGCGCTGGCCGACCAGCGCGGTGGCCGCCGCCTCGCTGCGCCGTTCGTAGTCCCCGTGTGAGGGGTAGCGCGCCTCCAGCGAGGGCCGCGGGTCGCCGCTCGCCTGCTGCGCCGCCACGGTCGGCGCGAACGGGATGAACGAGCCGGACCAGCGGGCGAGCTTGTCCGGGGCGCCGACTTCGGGGCGGCGCAGGTTCCAGCCCGTATAGGTGCCAAGCGGCAGCGCCACCGCCGGCAGGCGTATGCCGCCCAGATCGTTGCCGTCGGCATCGGGTTGCGGCACCCGAGTAACGTATGGCGGCCCGAAGGCCGCCGGCTGCCGGTCCGCGATACCGTCGCTCGCAAAACGCGGCCCCAGGTCGAGGCGGGGCGGCTGCAGATTGCCGGTCGGCACGG